>UQNP01000069.1 GCA_900542385.1 uncultured Eubacterium sp. | reverse complement strand
TCATAGCTTGCAGAATTCTTGAGCTGGATATTTACATCTATAACGGATACATCATTGGTAGGTACACGGTAGGCTATACCTGTCATCTTTCCTACGAGAGACGGGATAACGAGTCCTACCGCCTTCGCAGCTCCTGTACTGGTCGGAATTATATTTCCGAATGCCGAACGTCCCGTTCTCCAGTCTTTAAGAGATCTTGCATCTACGACCTTCTGCTTTGCCGTAGCTGCATGTATCGTAGACATCAGCCCCTGCTCTATACCCCAGTTGTCCTCTATGACTTTACATACCGGAGCCAGGCAGTTTGTAGTACATGATGCGTTGGAAACTATCGTCATATCCTTTGTATACTCTTCATTGTTTACACCCATTACAAAAGTAGGCGTCGTCTTATCCTTGGCCGGAGCTGTTATTATAACTTTTTTAGCTCCTCTGTTTATATGCACCATGGCTTTTTCCGTAGTATTGTACGCTCCTGTACCTTCTACGATATACTCTGCGCCGCATTTATCCCACGGAATATTGGCAGCATCGCTTTCACTGTAAACCGGAATCTTTTTCCCGTCTATAACGAGTCCGTCATCGTAAAGACCGAGTTCTTTAGGGAAACGTCCGAATACTGTGTCGTATTTGAGCATGTAGACCATGTATTCCTTGTCGGCATTTCGCACGTTTATGCCAGCTATTTCGATTTCAGGCATATCCATTGCCGCTCGGATAACAACACGTGAAATACGGCCGAATCCACTTACTCCGATTTTAATTGCCATTTTTAAATCCTCCTAAATAAAAACTTCCTTTAACTATAATTATTCGATTATCCATCGAATCAATAACGCCTTCTTTTGGAAGAGGACAGTATGTTCATCTCATCACGATATTTTGCCACGGTCCTCCTCGATATGTTTATGCCTCTGCCTTTCAGCATATCGGACATTTCCTGGTCGCTGAATGGTTTTTTAGGGTCCTCCCCGTCAACGATCTCCCTTATGAATTCTTTTATGCTGTTTGAGGATATACCTTCTCCGCTGCTGGCAGATACCCCGGCAGAAAAGAAATATTTTATTTCAAACACGCCTCTCGGACACTGCATATATTTTCCGTTTATAGATCTCGACACAGTTGATTCATGTATTCCTACTTCTTCTGCTATATCTTTGAGCGTCAGTGTTTTGAGATATTTGCTTCCCTTGTCGAAAAAGTCTTTCTGGTATTTGACCACGGCGGAAACCACATTGTATATAGTCTGCTTTCTCTGCTCTATGCTTTTTATCAGCCACAGTGCTGAATTCACCCTGTCTGAAAGGTATTTGGAAAGTTTTGCATCTGTATCAGCATCTTTCAGTATATCCTGATAATAGGAACTTACCATCAAATGAGGGCTGCTGCTGTCATTGACTGTTACAACGTATTCTCCGTCTGATTTTTCGACGATTATATCCGGGATTATATACTTCGTCTCTATCTGAGATGCGAACTGTCTCCCCGGTTTCGGCTCAAGCGTCCTTATGATATCGCTCATCTTCTGTACTTCAGATGTCGCTATGCCTGTCTCCCTGGCTATGATGCTGAGCCTGTTGTTTGCAAGATCTTCCAGGTGTTCATTTACGACATTTTCAAAAGCATCTGTCAGAAGTCCTTTGCTTCTTAGCTGTATTGTAAGACATTCTCTCAGATCGGAAGCCCCTACGCCAACGGGATCAAAGCTCTGTATGATTTCCAGCGTATCCTTTACATTTTCCTCCGGAACTCCCAGTGCCTTAGCGATCTCTTCTGTAGTAAGGGTCATGTATCCATTTTCATCAAGAGATTCTATTATATATTTACCCACTCTTCTTCCGCATTTCCCAAGATCGGCAAACTGCAGCTGAAACATCAGATGCTCAGGCAGCGTAACATCGGAGGTTACGTATCTTTCGTAATTTCTTTCCTTGTCGTCTTCTGAAGGATATTCACTCTGCCTGTAGCTTATATCGTCATACTGTCTGTCCTTCAGGTATTCTTTCCAGTCAAAATCATCATCTTTTGACGATTGCTGTTCCTTTTTTTCCTCGTCAAAATGCTCCTCATGCGCATCATGGGAGCTGCTGTCCGAAACCTCATCGGAACTCTGTTCCAGCACGGGATTTACAAGAAGCTGTTCCTGAATATACGCATCCAGTTCCTGAGTGTTGAACTGCAGAATCTGAATAGCCTGGATCAGCTCCGGCGTCATCACCAGCTTTTGAGCCTGTTCAATTGTTAAATCGTACCCGAGCTTCATACTCATTACATCTACCTCAATTACACTATATCATAACTGAAGCTCTTTTGCCAATCATTTGAACGTCTTTAGTTTTTTATTTCAAAGCCGGGAACCCCAGTTGTCTTAAGGCTTCAAACAGGACTATATTTACCGAGTTTGCCAGGTTCAGCGAACGAAGCCTTGTATCCTCACTCATAGGTATCCTTATGGTATCCGTCTTTTTTTCTTCTATAAGATTTTTAGGCAGCCCTCTGGTTTCCCGCCCGAAAAGCAGCATGTCTTCGTCTTTGTAAGAAATATCCGTATACTTATTCACTCCTTTTGTCGTCGCAAGATACATCCTTCTGTCATCATACTCATCCATAAAAGAAGCAAGATCTTCATGAACGCTCAATTTTACAAAAGGCCAGTAATCCAGGCCCGCCCTCTTAAGACTTCTGTCATCTATTGAAAACCCCAGAGGTTTCACAAGGTGAAGATGTGCTCCCGTCGCAGCACAGCTTCTTGCAATATTTCCAGTGTTAGGCGGTATCTCCGGCTCTACGAGAACTATATGAATAGCCATTTGTCTCTCCTTTCTTACTTTTACTATTTTACTTTTGCTCCGGCAAAAGTCAACTTGGATTTGAACTTGTACAGGTAGCGGGCAGTGCGAATTAGTGTTCAGATCGTAAATATTCAATTACGAATGCAATTATAATCATACCCTATGTAGGTATCAGATCGCTTTTTTGTTCTGCTTTATCGTATATCCATCATTTTATGGACATTACCTTTTTTTACAAGTCTTCACGATATTCGTTTAAAAAAATCCGCAGGCAAGCACTTTCCCTCCCAGTCCATCCACGGCCTTACAATGGCTCCGCCTCGGCACAAGACTTTCTGCACTTCCGGCTGCTTTGCTGATATACGGCAAAAAAACACAAGACAAACTTGCAACTTTGTTATATAATCAATTGGTAGTAATTATGGAGGTTTCAATAATGAGAACAATCAAAATAGGACTTCTCGGACTCGGAAATATAGGAACGGGAACTTACAAAACTCTCGAAATGAACAGAGAGGAAGTAGAATCCACTCTTGGAGCAAAGGTGGAGATCGTAAAAATTCTCGAAAAAGATACCGAAAGAGACAGAGGCATAAAAGTAGACAAAAATAAATTCACTATGGACCCTGATGATATTTTTAAGGATCCTGATATCGATATAGTAATTGAACTTTTAGGCGGCATAGAACCTGCAACTTCATTCATGCTTTCAGCTATGAGAAACGGAAAACACGTTGTAACCGCCAACAAAGCTGCACTTGCTGCAAATTATAATGAGCTCACCAAAACAGCTGACGAAAACAATGTTATGCTCAAATTTGAAGCAAGCGTCGGAGGCGGCATACCTATCCTCGGAACTCTCACAGGTCCTTTGAGAGCGAACAAATTCGAAGAAGTCATGGGTATACTCAACGGCACAACAAACTATATCCTGACTATGATGACGAAAGAAGGTCTTGATTATGAGACTGCACTTAAAGACGCTCAGGAACAGGGTTTTGCGGAAGCTGATCCTACAGCGGATGTAGAAGGTATAGATGCTGCAAATAAACTCTCCATACTTATAGCTCTCATGTTCAACAAATATGTGGCTCCGGACGATATCCCGACTACAGGCATAACTGAGATAACGAAAGAAAAGATAGAAGAAGCCAGATCCAACGGCTGCAAAATAAAGCTGATCGCTCACGCTAAAAAGAACGATGACGGAGAGATCGAATACGAAGTGCGCCCTATGTATATAAGCGCTACGCATCCTCTTGCAAACATAAACAAAGAATTCAACGCTGTATTTGTAAAGGGCAATGCAGTGGATGATGTAATGTTCTACGGAAAAGGCGCCGGTCCGCTCCCTACGGGAAGCGCCGTGATGGGCGATGTCATAGAAATATCAAAATCTATCCTAAAGTAATTGAACGGGAGGCTGAAAATGACTTTATTCGAACAATGGAAAGACTTGATTGAAAATCAAACTGAAGAAACTTTCCGCGACTTCTGGAAAGAGTACAGCGAAGCGGAAACTAAAATATACAGCGACATCCTCGACAGACCAAACGAAAAAATTACAGGAACTTTAAAAGAATTATCGGAAAAATACGAAGTTCGTCCCGTGATTTTCATGGGTTTCCTGGATGGTGTCGATACAAGCCTGAAAAACAATAATGATTTCGAAAACTTTGATGAAGATTCCCAGGTTGAAATAGAAATAGTACCTGAAACACTGTTTTACAATATGCTCGAAGCCGGTGCCGACTATCTGTACGGACTTCCTCAGTGGCTCGACATCCTGGGCGAAGACAAGATACAGGAAATCACGAAGAAATACAAACAGTCAAAAACAGTGAGAAGAGAGAGCCCTAAAATAGGACGAAACGACCCATGCCCATGCGGCAGCGGTAAAAAATACAAACACTGCTGCGGGAGGAATTGACACAGCGAACAAAGTGAGCTGATGTAATTCCCCCGTCAAACCATTCTCATAAGCAGACGAAAGCTGTTGCCTGATCGATCTGCCGATCAACTAAGCAACAGCTTTTTTATGTAAATCCCGTTCAAATCCTATTCAAGTTCAAAGGCTCCCGTATAAAGTCCGCAGTAAACACCGCCTTTATCGATAAGCTCACGGTGCGTTCCTTTTTCTATTATATGTCCGTGATCCAGCACTATTATCTCATCTGAATTTTTTACCGTGGACAATCTGTGAGCGATCACAAACACTGTCCTTCCTTTCATCAGATTATCCATTCCTTCCTGCACCAGAGCTTCAGTTCTGGTATCTATCGATGATGTAGCCTCATCCAGTATCATTACAGGCGGGTCTGCCACTGCCGCTCTTGCAATGGATATCAGCTGTCTCTGCCCCTGAGAAAGCCCTGCACCATTCTGAGTCAGCACCGTATCATATCCATCAGGCAGACGTTTTATAAAATCATCTGCATTGGCAAGCTTTGCCGCTTCTATACACTCCTCATCCGTTGCATCAAGTTTACCGTATCTGATATTCTCCATCACTGTTCCCGTAAACAGATTTACATCCTGAAGAACTATACCCATGGAACGTCTCAGATCTTCTTTTTTTATCCTGCTTATATCTATCCCGTCATAGGTTATGCTCCCGGCAGTTATATCGTAAAATCTGTTTATCAGGTTGGTGATGGTAGTCTTTCCGGCGCCCGTTGCTCCTACAAAGGCCACCTTTTCACCTGACAAGGCCCTGATATTTATATCATGCAGTATTTCTTTGCCTTTCTCGTAGCCGAAATCAACATGCTTGAACTCTATATTTCCTTTCAGCTCCGTATAACTCACATCGCTTCCGCTGTCGTCTTTCCACACAAGTTTTGCAGGCTCCCCTGCATCTTTAGAGTCTGCCGTTTTCTTTCCGTCTATCTTTTCGAGAGTGATATACCCGCCGTCTTTTTCCGGCTCCTCATCAATGAGCTCAAAAATTCTCTTCGCTCCTGCAAGAGCCATCGCGACCATACTTATCTGCTGACCAATCTGCGATATAGGCATACAGAAAGCTTTCGAAAGGTTAAGGAAAGCTACTATCATGCCAACGGTCACGCCTCCTACTCCTCCAATCGCCATAAGTCCGCCTATAAGCGCTATTAGGACATACTGAAGATTACCCAGCTGCATAACTGCCGGCATCAGTATATTACCGAATTTATTTGCCATATCAGCATCGCAAAAAAGCTTTTCATTTTCTTCATCAAATCCCTGCTTCGCCTTTTCTTCATGGCAGAACACTTTTATGACTTTCTGTCCATTTACCATCTCTTCGATAAACCCTGTAACATTTCCCAGCGTCTTCTGCTGCCTTATGAAATACTTCGCACTTGCGCCTCCTATTTTTTTAGTCACTGTCACTATTACAGCAGTTACTGCCATAACAAGCAGGGTAAGCGGTATGTTGCTCACTATCATCGATGCTACAACGAATATTATCGTCACAAAAGATGAGATAAACTGAGGCAGTCCCTGAGAGATGAACTGTCTGAGAGTATCAGTATCGTTGGTGTAATGGCTCATTATATCTCCGTGGGTATGAGTATCAAAATACCTTACAGGCAGCTTCTGCATATGAGAAAACATATCATCTCTTATATCCTTAAGCGTTCCCTGAGATACTTTGACCATCATCTTGTTGTATATCAGCGCCGACAAAACTCCGACCGCATATATGATCCCTATTACGATCAGAGAATATATCATCCCCGTCAGCACCGGAGCCTCTTCTGTTATGAGCGGAGTGATGTAATCATCTATAAGTATCTGCATATACACCGAGCTGGCAACAGTTACAAACGAATTCAGAAGCACACATACAACCACAACTGTAAAAATAAACTTATGACGCATTATTATATACGACATAAGACGCTTTACCGTACCAAGCGTATCTTTGAATCTATTCATCCCTGTCATCCCCCTTCGTCTGTGATTCGTATATCTCCCTGTATATATCATTTGATTTCAAAAGTTCTTCGTGAGAGCCTACTGCTGTGATCATACCGTTGTCCATAACAGCTATGATATCGGCATCTTCAACAGAGGAAATCCTCTGCGCTATTATTATTTTCGTCGTGTCAGGGATCTCTTCTCTGAATGCCTTTCTTATCATTGCATCGGTTTTAGTATCTACAGCGCTGGTGGAATCATCCAGTATCAGGATCTTCGGCTTTTTAAGCAATGCTCTCGCTATGCAGAGTCTCTGCTTCTGTCCTCCCGACACATTGGTCCCGCCCTGCTCTATATATGTATCGTATCCGTCAGGAAAGGCTTCGATAAAAGAATCCGCCTGTGCAAGTCTGCACGCTTTTTCTATTTCCTCCTGCGCAGCGTTTTCATTGCCCCACCTCAGATTGTCTCTTATGGACCCTGAAAAGAGCTCATTTTTCTGAAGCACCATGGCGACTTCATTTCTAAGGGTAAACAGGTCATAGTCTCTTACATCTTTTCCGCCTACGCATACAGAGCCTTCAGTAACGTCATAAAGCCTTGGAATAAGCTGTACAAGAGAGCTCTTTCCGCTTCCCGTCGCGCCTATTATTCCGAGAGTAGCTCCGGAAGGTATATCCAAAGATATATCCTTTAGACATTGTTTGCCGTCTTTTCCTCTGTATCCGAAATCGACATTTTTGAACTGAATACTTCCATCCTTGACACTCATGACAGGATCATCCGGATCGTTCAGATTTATTTCTTCTTCCAGTATCTCTACTATCCTCTCCATCGACGCCCTCGCCATGTTCACCATTACGAGGATCATGGAGAGCATCATAAGACAGCTCAAGACCGTCATCGCATAGGCGATAAGACTTGAAAGCTCCCCTGTAGTCATCTCAGTTCCGCCTGACATTATTATCATCTTAGCTCCGAGCCAGCATATCAAAAGGAGGCACCCATATATTGCAAACTGCATGAGAGGCATGTTATAAGCCACAGTTCCTTCAGCTTTGCTGAATGTCCTGTATATATTTCCGGATACCGAGCCAAATTTTTTCATCTCCATATCCTGTCTGACAAAAGACTTCACGACTCTTGTTGCAGAAACGTTCTCCTGCACCACTCCGTTGAGATGGTCATATATTTTAAAAACCTTCTCAAAATACGGATGGGATTTCGTAGCTATCAAGTAAAGCCCAAAACCAAGTATCGGGATCGCCGCAACAAATATAAGCGTCAGCCTTGCATTTATCACGCATGACGCCGCAATGGAAAATATCAGCATGAGAGGCGCTCTTACCGCCACCCTTATTATCATCATATATGCCAGCTGAACGTTGGTCACATCTGTAGTCAGCCTGGTAACTATGCTCGACACTGAAAATTTGTCTATATTAGCAAACGAATAATCCTGTATCCTGTGGTACATATCCTTCCTGAGATTTTTCGCAAATCCTGTCGAAGCATCCGCACAGAATCCTCCGGACATTATGCCGAAAAACATTCCAAGCACTACGCATATCAAAAGAACTATTCCCAATTTAACGAGAATATCGCTGTCCTTACCCTCTATTCCTCTGTCTATCATGACAGCCATTATCAGAGGGATCATTATTTCCATCACCACTTCAAGAGTCACGAATACGGAAGTGAGCACAGAACTGCGCTTATATTCCCTTATGGACTCCATAAGTTTTTTTACCATGATCAATCTCTTCCTTTCTTTAAAATCTTAAATCGTCTTTCTTTCCTCTGCCCTGAACATTTTATCTTTCCCCCTATCGAAGGAATTCTATCATTATAGCCGCTCCTTTTGAATTTCAAAAAAGCAAACATCGTTAGATAAATTCTAACGATGTTATTGATTGTACGCACTATTATCTATATAATGTCCTATATCACATAATCAGAGGAGAAAGATATGAACACACAACAGCTTAAATGTTTCGTATGCGTTGCCGATAAACTGAACTTCACCAAAGCCGCAGAGGAACTTTTTCTCTCCGTACCTACTGTAACTCATCATATAAAGAACCTCGAAGAAGAACTCGGTACGCTTCTTTTCATCAGGACGTCCAAGATAGTAAAGCTTACAGACGCAGGAAACCACTTCTATGCCGACTCAAAAGATATACTGGACAAATTCGATATGGCTGAAAAAAAATAAAAAAAATCATAAGCCGCAATACAAAATT
>UQNP01000068.1 GCA_900542385.1 uncultured Eubacterium sp. | reverse complement strand
CTTATATTACTATGGCTCTGGGCTATACTTCCTATACGCAGGAATTGATTGGTGAACATTTGGATTTGGCGTGCAATGAAGCGGAACGGGCTGACAGGGAATTTGATATTCTTCAAGACTATCCAGCCTATTATGATGATGAAAACGTCTATGAACAGAGAGATAAATGGCTGGCAGACTTCATCAGTCAAGTACCGTCAGCAAAGCAGGACGATATTCGCCAGCTCATTAAAGAAAATACAGAGATTATCTGATACACAGGGTTATCGCAATCACAGCATTTATGCTGGGTGTGATAGCCTTTTTTAGTTCCTGCCAAAAAACAGGAACTTGGACGGAATTAGGACGGATTTATCTTTTATGCTTATCCTGTTGAAATTTGCCTTATTCTGGCAAGGCGGTTTCTTCACGGGAGGATTACGAATGGCAGGAGTGCATAAAAGAAAATCATCAAAAAAATTTTAATCCATGTTAAGGGAGTTTACAGCTATTTCCGTGTAGAATTTCCTCACTATCTGTCGATTATATTCACTAAAGCTCAACGAGGTTATCACAACTTCTTGGGCTTTTTTGCTTTTTCTGGATTTCTTTTTCAAACTTTGCCAGCTCGTACCCTCTCATTTGTATTAATGACGGAAAGGGGGAAGGAGCGGTTACAATCACCACCTTTTGACAAACGAAAGGAGGTGAAAACATGAACAGACCCACTTCTCCAGAAGATGTCCAGAAAGTCTTTGACTGTTACTGCAAGAAGATTTTGAAGAATGAAGCAATCAATATTCAGAAGCATTACCAGCGTATGAACGATTTGCAGATTTCTTTTTCAGAACTCACGCCAGAACAGCTTGCGGAACTCTCGACTTATGATGATTATTCCACGGACTATGACCTTTACAAAGTCATGGGCTACGACGTGAAAATCAAGAATGAGCTGTTGAGTGAAGCATTGCAGGAACTTTCTGAGGAAGAACGCTTTATCTTGTTGCTCTACGGTTTAGGCTTCAATGACGGCGAGATTGCCGACCTGCTGAAAATTGTACGCCGTACAGTGAACTATAAGCGTCAAAGAGGATTTGAAAAAGTCAGAAAAAGAATGGAGGAAAAACAGCATGAAGAAGAATAAAGCGGTACATAAAGGCAATGCCTTATTGCCTTACCCTGTTATCGTTTCCGCTTCACAGGGCGATATTCTGGCTATGAATGTTGTGTTGTCCCATTACGAGCCTTATATTGCCCGCTTGTCCATGCGAACAAGCATTGACGAATACGGCAATCCTCATACCACCGTTGACGAGGATATGCGTAGCCGTCTGGAAGCAAAGCTGATTGAGCAGGTGCTTAATTTCAAAGTAGCGTAAAGCTACGTCCCATTACAGAGTGACGCATTACCCCCTTTCCTGCGTCCTCTCTGGGATTTATACATCTTTCAAAGTCTATATATCTTTGTATTTATATGGGCTTTGACAGGCGTATAAACAGCCGTTGTTGTTCTTTGACAAGTGAATAAAGCAGACAGATACGTTTGTGATACAGCGAGCCACGGGGACTGTACGCCACGACCTTTTCCATAAGGGGAAGCGAGCGACCCATGCAGTGATCCGAGAGTGACCGTTGGAAAAGTCGCTTTGCCACGACCTGTATTCACAGAATAATGATACATCCGCATGGTGCGGTTCTGCCCACAGGAATGGGAATGGCTGAAATGCCAGTGGAGCTTGCCAAAGCCGTCTGTCTGCTTCCATCAGACACACAGTAAAGGGGGTGCATACTTATGAACAATACTGATGTGCCTATCTGGGAGAAGTACACGCTGACGATTGAGGAAGCGTCAAAATACTTCCGTATCGGGGAAAAGAAATTGCGTAAGCTGGCAGAGGAAAACCTCGACGCTGGCTGGGTGATTGTGAATGGAAACCGTGTGCAGATTAAGCGAAAACAGTTTGAAAAAATCATTGATACATTAGACGAAATCTAATGTCAGCGAGCCGTAGGTATGGTATAATAAAGTATAGCGTATCAACGGCTCATTCCTTGACGGAAAGGAGCTTCGCACTATGTCTAATGTAAAAAGAAAAGACAATAAGGGACGCAATTTACGACTTGGAGAGAGCCAGAGAAAAGACGGAAGATACGTTTACAAATATACCGATATGTACGGGCAACCACAGTTTGTCTATGCTTGGAAACTTGTTCCGACAGACAAGACACCCGCTGGGAAACGTGAAGATTTGTCATTGAGGGAAAAGCAGAAAAAGATTAAGAAAGACCTCGACGACGGTATCAATACCATAGGTGGGAAAATGACAGTCTGCCAGCTCTACGCAAAGAAGAACAGCCAGAGAAAAAATGTGAAACGCAACACAGAAAAAGGTCGCCAGTACCTTATGAAAATTCTGGAAAACGACCCTCTGGGTGCAAGGAGCATTGATACGGTGAAGCTATCGGACGGTAAGGAATGGGCTATGCGAATGTATGAGAATGGCTTTTCCTACAAGACGATTAGCAACTACAAGCGTTCTCTGAAAGCGTCATTCTATATGGCGATTGAGGACGACTGTATCAGAAAAAATCCTTTTAACTTCAAATTGAGCGACGTTCTGGAAGATAATTCAGAACCCAAAGTCATTCTCACGCCAGAGCAGGAAGAAAAATTGCTTGCCTTTATGGAACAGGACAAGACGTACAGCAAGTATTATGATGAAGTGGTTATTCTTCTGGAAACGGGGCTTCGTATCTCTGAATTTTGCGGTCTGACAGTCCATATTGATATGGCGAACCGTATCATCAATGTAGACCATCAGCTATTGAAAGACAGCGAAATCGGCTACTACATTGAAACACCTAAGACCAAAAAAGGAGAACGCCAGCTTCCAATGACAGAAAGAGCCTATCAAGCCTTTAAGCGAGTGTTACAGAACAGAGGAAAGGCAGAGCCTATCGTTATCAATGGTTACAGCAATTTCCTGTTCCTAAACCAAAAGGGCTTCCCTAAAGTGGCTGGCAACTACGAAAGTATGTTGCGTGGGCTTGTGAAGAAATACAACAAGACACATAAAGACCAGCTACCAAACATCACACCGCACTCATTCAGACATACCTACTGCACGAACATGGCAAACAAAGGAATGAACCCGAACACCCTGCAATACATCATGGGACATTCAAACATCACCATGACATTAGGGTACTACGCACACGGTACTTTCAATTCAGCAAAAGCAGAAATTGAAAGACTGGCTCTTGCTTCTTAAATCGGTGATTGTACTACTCATTTACTACTTTTGGTTGCATTTTCATGCTGGTAAATGCCAGCTTATGCAGAGTATCTTCCAAAAGGAAAATGCCGATAAAGCCCTAAAATACAGGCTATACCGACATTTACCAGCTTATGAAAAGATAATCAGAAATTTAGTGAGTTTTTAAAGTATAAAAACATTGGGGCTTGGCGTGTTTGGTGTATGGATATCTATGATAATAGATTGGGCAGTCAGATCCATATGCTTTGTAGCAAGGTACAAGAGAGGCAAGTGGAAAGAGAAAGCGTAAAAGAAATATACTGTGGTTTGCGGAGGTATCGGATATGAAATATATAGAACTTAGGATATATGCGGCAAGGCAGGGAATAGAGCTGATAACAGCTATGCTGATATCAAAGGGTATCGACGGGATAATGGTCGATGATCCGGATGATATGGAAGATATTTTAAACAAAAAGAACGAGTACGGATGGGATTATATAGACGATGAGCTTAAGGAGAACATGGACAGAGAGCCGGTAGTTTCAGTATATTTTGATAAAAGTGACGACGGCAGAAAACAGATGTCTGATGTCAAAAAAGCATTGCGTGATATGAGAGAACAGGAAAAAAGAGGTGACTTTGGACAATGTACGGCTCTTGGAAGTCTCAATATAGAGGAAAAGCTGGTGGATGACGATGACTGGAAATATAAATGGAAGGATTACTTTAAACCATACAGGATAACGGATAAAATCACGGTAAAACCTACATGGGAGGACTACGAAGCTGAAGAAGGAGAGCTTGTGATAGAAATAGATCCCGGCATGGCTTTCGGTACGGGAACTCACGAGACCACGTCTTTGTGCATGAAGCTTATGGAAAAGTACATAGGAGACAAAGGGAGAGAGAAAAAAATACTGGATGTTGGGTGCGGATCAGGAATACTTTCCATAGGAGCGGCGCTTCTCGGATGCGAAGATGTACTTGGCATAGAGATAGATGATGATGCGGTGAGAGTCGCAGAGGAGAATGTGGCTGCCAATGATGCAAGCGGCAGCGTTAGGATCATGAAAGGCGATTTGGTCGACGGGATCGATTTTGAAGCGGATATAATAGTTGCGAATCTTATGGCGGATCTCGTCGTAAAATTGTGTAAAAGTGCAGGTCATCATCTTGCTGATGGAGGTGTGTTCATATCTTCAGGCATATTGGTGGAAAAAGAAAAGTATGTAGCAGAAAAAATAGAGAATGCGGGATTTAAAATACTTGAAATACAGGAAGATGGAGAGTGGTGCGCTATAGCAGCGGGAGTATGAAATGAGAAGATTTTTTGTTGAGAAAGAAAACATAGAAACAAGCAGGGTAGTATTGACCGATAGAGATGATGTGCATCATATAGCAAAAGTGCTTCGCCTGGAAAAGGGAGATGAAATAAGCGTTTCCGATGGAGAAGAGTGGGAATACCTGGCGGAAATAATTTATATAAGCAAGGACAGATGTGAGGCAAGGATAACCGATAAGCAGCGTTTTGCCAGAGAGCCTTCGATAAGGGTGACGTTGTTTCAGGGGATACCTAAGCAGGGAAAAATGGAGACCGTCATCCAGAAGGGAACGGAACTGGGAGTGGAGACGATCGTTCCGGTATTTATGGACAGGACGGTAGTGTCGGAAAAGGGAAATATGGAAAAGAAACTGCAGCGGTGGCAGAAGATTGCGGCAGAAGCAGCGAAACAGTGCAGGAGAGGTATAGTTCCTGAAGTTGAGCCTCCGGTCAAAACTGCGGAAATGATAAAACGATTTTCATCCTATGACGCTGTGATATTTCCATATGAAAATGAAGAGAACACTACGATGAAAAAAGTTCTCAGAGATCTTTCATGTTCATGGCAGGAAGATCAAACAGGCGTCAGAAAAAAGCTTGCTGTGGTGATAGGCCCTGAAGGCGGTTTTTCAGACAGCGAGGCCGGAGATATAGAAAAATCAGGAGCAATGCCTGTTTCACTGGGAAAAACAATACTGCGTACCGAGACGGCTGGAATGGCCGCAGTTGCTATGGTCATGTATGAGCTTGAAATGCAGTAAAGAGATCATGTGAGTTCGATCGCTTGTTTGCCCGATATATATTCGATCCCCATTTTGAGCATGCACAGAGGTTTTAAATCACGGTTTATTGCACTGATGCGATTTTCGGCAGTGTCATTGGGAGCATATTTTAAGGCAAGTTTTTCAATGGCCTGAAATTTTTCCTCATCATCCGTTATTTCGGATACTTTACCGAATACTATGACGCTTTTAAAGTAGGTCGTATATTCTTCAGGTACGATCATATCTTTATCTATTACACAGAAAGATGCTTTTGGATCTTTTTCAACAGCATCTATTTTGTGTCCGGTTTTAGCGCTGTGAAAATATATGCAGTTTCCATCGAAAACATAGCTGAGAGGGACGGTATACGGATAGCCGTTATCTCCGTGGACAGCGAGAATGCCGTTTGTGTTTCTTTCAAGTATTAGACTGGATTCTTCAGCAGAAAGCTTTTGTTTTATTCTCCTCATTTCTCTGAACATAAAAATTACCTCCTTTAACTGCTCCGGGGCAGTACTACCGTTATTCTGGTACCTATATCTTTTCTTGAAACTAAATCAAAATATCCTCCGTGTCTGTCTATTATCCATTTGGCTATGGAAAGACCGAGACCAGTGCCGCCGTTATCCTTGCTCCTTGCCGGATCAGAGCGGAAGAATCTTTCAAATATATGAGGTGCGTCACCCTCTGAGATCCCTATGCCTTCGTCTTGTATTATAAACGCAGGTTCACTGTTTTCTGTCAGTTTTGTTTTAAGTGTTACGGTCGATCCCTGCGGAGCGTATTTTGATGCGTTATCGATGAGAATCCTGGCCGTTTGTTTCAGCATCGATGGGTCGGCGGATATATCGCTGATATTTTCATCGAGGATCAGTTGGTAGCTGTGACCGGTATCTATCATAGAAGATTCTTCATACACTTCATGGATCATATCGTTGAGGGAGAAGCGGGATATGTTCAATTTGGTTTTTCCGCTGTCGCCGCGAGCCAGGAAGAGGAGCTGCTCCACCAGCTTTTTCATGTGCTCGGTCTCGCTCTTTATAGCTTCTATGGATTCGTTCAAAATATTTTCGTCTGTTTTGCCCCATCTGTCAAGCATATTGACGTAGCCTTGAAGTACAGCTATCGGAGTCCTCAGTTCATGGGAAGCATCGGATACGAAGCGTGACTGCTGTCTGTAGCTTTCCCGCATTCTGTCGAGAAGGGCGTTTATGGCATTTTCGAGATGTTCCATTTCAGCATTTCCCGTATTTATTTTCGCCCCTTCTTTCGCAGGACTTATGTCGTTTATTGCCTTTTCCAGCTCATCGAAAGCCTGAGCGTCAAAATCTGCGGTACTGCTGAGCACCTGTGCCTTAAAAGCAATTTCATCAAGTGGCGCAAGGAATTTTCTTATTTTGCGGGCTCCCGATATTATCTCGGATATGATGATTATGAGTTGAATGAAAAGGACGAGATATGTTATGGAAAAGAGTATGGTGAGAAATCGGCCGGCATATACGTAATGCTCCCGTCCATCAGAGTCCTGGTACTGATAGACGCTGTTTTTTAGAAGATTATCGAAACTCTCCGGGAATACGATGGATCTCATGTTTTCCGTATTTTCAGGCATGGAAAATTCATCGTAGGAGGCGGGAACTTTTTCCGCAAGAGTGAAATCGCGTTTTGCTGATATGGAGAAATTGCCGTCTGTCGCGGTTTCACAGCTATAGCACCATGAAATGACAGCCAGGACGAATATGAGTATGTCAAGCATGATAAAAGATGACAATGTGGAAAGATAGGAATTCCTGTTTATTTTTCTCGATATCGATTTTGTGCGTTTGTTTTCGTTCATTTTATTACGTACCCTGCGCCTCTTACGGTTTCTATGATTTTTTCATCTGATCTGGCGTGTATCTTGTTTCTGAGATAGTATATGTAGACATCTACGACATTGGTCTCACCCATGTAATCGTATCCCCATACTTTTTCCAGCAGAGTATCTCGCGACAGTACTATGCTTTTATTTTCCAAAAGAGTTTTAAGAAGCAGGAATTCTTTGTTGGTGAGTTCTATCTCTTCGTCATCGTATGTGACAGTGTGAGAGGAGATGTCCAGCACCAGCTTGTCCGCAGTGAGCTTTTGTTCTTTTTTGGTATCTTTACATGTTCTGTTTCTTTTCAGTGCAACTCTTATTCTGGCGAGAAGCTCTTCAATGGCAAAAGGTTTCGTTATGTAATCATCGGCTCCCATATCCAGGCCGGAGACTTTATCGCTTACCTGATCTCTGGCAGTGAGCATTATTACAGGTATATCGGAAAACAGGCGTATCCTTCTGAGCACTTCAAGACCGCTCAGTTCAGGCAGCATTATATCAAGCAGCACAAGATCGAAATGATCTGATTCGACCATTTCGAGACCTTGTCTGCCGTTGAAAGCTTTATCTATATCATACCCCTCGTGAGACAGCTCAAGCTCGATGAACCTGGCTATCTTTTCTTCATCTTCAATTATCAGTATTTTTTTCTTCATCCTTTTCCTCGCTGCTGTTTTTTATTTCGGTTTTTATGTTTTCTGCAGCTTCCGTTGCTTTATTCATTGCATCGTTTACGCTTTTCTTTCCCAGATCAGGGCCTGAAAAATTATAGCTGAACCCGAAGAACAGCCCTATGAGCATCAGTATGAGGATGCACCAGAAAAAGGCTATTATCAGTATAGCGAAAAGAAGCACAGGTATTGAAAACATTTGACGGCCGTGTTTCTTTACGATGAATTCGTTTTCGCAGCCTTTTCTGGCAATGTATTTTACGCCGTCTGAAAAGGTTTTAAAAAAAGATTTTTCATTTTTCCTGTTTTCATTGTAGCTGTTGTAGCTTTCAGCCAGTTCCTGAGGATTTTTAGGCGAGTCTGAGCTTCCGACTTTTGTAGAGTATTCTCCTCTTCCTTCAGAAGAGATCTTGCCCTGCTCTTCAAGCTTTATGACGGCGTCAAGGAGATCCCACTCACATTCCTCTAAAACGGCGCGAGCTTCATCGTAGGAAATGTCAGCTCGTTCTCTTAGCTTTTCAACCTTATCAAGATTATCCATTTTTTCTCATTTTCCCTTTCTGTTGTATGAATTTGATTTGATATTGCTATAATAAGCCTTAAAAATTAGACTAAAGTTTAAGGAAAATTAGAATTTGATTAGAAATTCATCGATTTTATGTATATAGTATAATTGATACAAAGGGATAAGCAAGGGAAAATGTGTTATTGCAGACCGTGTTACTGGAGAAAAGTAAAAAATTCCTCCGGCGGTGTCTCTGGTTTTCGCAGATGTCTTTTTAAGCGGTAAAGGCTCTGCATATCTCCTTTTCTTATGGTGCTTATGCCTTCTATACAGCTGAGAGTGGCTTTAAAACCCATATCTTTTATGATCTGATCCGTATTTTCGCTGAAAGCTCCGAAGGGATATGTGAAGGTGTTGGGGGCGAGTCCTGTAACGTATATTATTTTATCCTGAAGTCTCCAGATATCCGAGGAGAGAAATTCTCTGTAATCTTTGTCAGTTTCTTTAGGCATCTGTGAAACACCGTTGCGTTTTGTATAAGTATGGCAGTCGTAGGAATGGTTCTGTATTTCCCAGTAGCCTGAAAGGTGCATTTCCAGGATGTGGTCCCATGTCAGATGTGCGTAGAAAAGATTCTCGTCGGGATTTTGAGTGAATTCATCGGACATTCTGCCCACTATAGATATTACGGCTTTCATATCGTATTTTCTCAGAAGGGGATATGC
>UQNP01000067.1 GCA_900542385.1 uncultured Eubacterium sp. | reverse complement strand
GGTAAGACAGGTGCCCAGTGCCTCTTAGCGAGTGGCGAGGCGAAGCCGAAGACAGCGCTTAGAGCATATGGTGCAATGATTTCACAGTTTCACTGACAAGAAGGAGAATCTATTTATGAAAATTGACCGCCTCATCGGAATTCTATCTATTTTGCTGCAGCAGGAAAAGGTGACAGCGCCATTTCTGGCTGAAAAATTCGAAGTATCCCGCCGCACCATAAACAGGGATATCGAAGATTTATGCATGGCCGGCATCCCTCTGGTCACCCAGCAGGGAAGGGACGGCGGTATTTCCATTATGGACGGTTACCGTATGGACCGCACTCTCCTGACTTCAGGTGAAATGAAGTCCATCTTGGCAGGTCTACGCAGTCTGGACAGCGTCAGCGGCACAAATCGCTACCAGCAGCTGATGGAAAAGCTCTCCGCAGGCAGTTCCGATATCCTGGCCAATAACGACCACATTCTGATTGATCTGTCATCCCAGCAGAAGTCCTCTGTCGCGCCGAAGATCGGGCTGATCCAAGACGCGATCGAGCAGGCCCAACTGCTAAAATTCGAATATTACTCCCAAAAAGGAGGAAGTCAGCGCCAAATTGAACCCTACTATCTGGTGTTTCACTGGTCCTCCTGGTATGTCTGGGGATTCTGCCTGGAAAAACAGGGTTTCAGACTGTTCAAGCTGGGCAGGATGATGAATCTGACAAAAGAAGAAACGTTATTTGATCCAAAACCGGTGCAGGCGCCCGACCTCTCCAGCGAAACAGTTTTCCCGCCTTCATTTGAAGCAAAAATTTTGTTTGAACCGGCAATGAAATGGCGCATTATAGATGAGTTTGGCATCGATACCATAGAGGAACAGTCAGACGGAAAGCTGCTGGTCACATATCAGGCCTTTGACAAATTCAGCCTCTTCAGTTGGGTTCTCAGTTTCGGCAATCAGGCCGAACTGGCGGAACCAAAAAACTTGCGAAGAGAACTCTGCGAACTGGCCGCAGAAATTAGTTTGAAAAACAAAAATTGATGACACACTGATGTCATGTTATCGATGTTAAGATAAGCCTATCAAAAGAAAGATAGGAGAAAAGAAGAAATGAAAAAAAGCAGATTATCAAAAGTTTTAACGATCAGCTTAGCTGCTCTCATGGTATTCGGTCTTGCAAGCTGCGGAGGCGGCGGAAGTTCTTCAGGTGAAGACATTACTGTAATCTCCCGTGAAGAAGGGTCCGGTACAAGAGATGCATTTACGGAACTGACGGGAGTTCTTCAGGATGATGTTGACAGAACAGTAGATACAGCTGAAATATCAAACAGTACATCAGTAGTTACTCAGTCAGTAGCAGGAAATCCTGCAGCAATAGGATACATTTCGCTTGGCTCGCTGGATGACACTGTAAAAGCTGTAAAGGTTGATGGCGTAGAAGCAACTGTAGATAACGTAAAGAGCGGAGACTATAAACTTCAGAGACCGTTCAACATCGTAACTAACGGTGAAGTTTCAGAGCTTGCACAGGATTTCATCAATTACATCATGAGTTCTGACGGTCAGGCTATAATCGAAGAAGAAGGGTACATCATGACTGATGAAAACGCTCCTGCTTATGAAGCAAGCGGTCTTACCGGAACGATAACTCTTGCAGGCTCCACTTCTGTATCACCTGTAATGGAAGTACTTGCGGATGAATACAAAGCTCTCAACAGCGGCGTAACTATCGAAATACAGCAGACAGGATCAGGAGCTGGAATCCAGAGTACTATCGAAGGTGTTTGCGATATAGGTATGGCATCCAGAGCGCTTGAAGATGAAGAAGCAGCAGAAGGACTTGAAAGCCAGACTATAGCTCTTGACGGTATAGCAGTAATAGTAAACAATGACAATGCTGTTGAAGATCTTACAACTGAACAGATCATGAACATCTTCATCGGTGAGATCACAAACTGGTCTGAAGTTGAATAATATAGAAGATAGTATAACAGCGAAGTTATAACAACAGAAAGAATAATAGGTACAGAAATGCGAAATTACAGTGAAAACATCATGAAGGTGGTATTCCTGGCATCAGCATGTGTTTCGATATTAGCGGTGATCCTCATATGTGTATTCTTGTTCGCAAGCGGCGTACCAGCCATAAAGGAAATCGGAGTATCCGATTTCCTTCTTGGTGATTCATGGAAGCCAAATCAGGATCTATACGGAGTATTTCCTATGATAATAGGCAGTGTGTATGTTACTGCAGGAGCTATAATCATAGGAGTGCCGATAGGACTTCTGTGCGCTGTGTTCATGGCGCGCTACTGTCCAAAGGGATTGTACAGAATATTAAAACCGGCTGTTGACCTACTTGCAGGAATCCCTTCAATAGTATATGGATTCTTCGGACTTATGGTAATAGTTCAGATGGTGCAGGGTTCCCTTGGCGGAAGCGGCAAATGCCTGCTGACATCATCCATCCTTTTGGGGATAATGATACTTCCGACGATAATAAGCGTATCGGAATCAAACATAAGAGCTGTTCCGGAGCAATACTACGAAGGCTCTCTGGCGCTTGGAGCTACTAAAGAAAGAAGCGTCTTCTGCGCAGTAGTGCCTGCGGCAAAAATGGGAATAATGGCAGGTATAATACTTGGAATAGGCAGAGCTATAGGAGAAACTATGGCGGTAGTAATGGTTTGCGGCAATCAGGCGATAATGCCGGAAGGACTTACTTCCGGAGTAAGAACTCTGACCGCAAACATAGTACTTGAGATGGGATACGCTTCAGGTCTTCACAGAGAGGCGCTGATAGCTACTGCCGTGGTACTGTTCGTGTTTATACTTATAATCAACCTTTGCTTTATGGCATTGAAGAGGAGGGCTGAATAATGAGCAGAGACAGAAAGGGCTCGATGGAGCTGTTCTGGCTGACATACAAGAAAAAGCCGGGATCATTGATTATGAGAATATTGGTAATAGCTTCAGCGGTGATAACGGTAGGGATACTGTTTTCTCTTATTGTATATATACTGGCAAATGGTATAATGAACCTGAAGCCGGAGCTGTTTGCATGGGAATTCAGCACGGACAATATGTCAATGATGCCTGCTATAGTCAGCACAGTGTACATAACGGCACTGTCGCTTGTAATGGCGGTGCCTATAGGGATATTTTCGGCGATATATCTTGTTGAGTACGCAAAGCGCGGCAGTAAACTCGTAAAAGTGATAAGAACGACGACGGAGACGCTGCAGGGAATACCGTCTATAGTATACGGATTGTTTGGATATATATTATTTGTAATAACACTTGGATGGAGTTATTCACTGCTTGCAGGTGCAGTGACCCTT
The DNA here is from genome assembly GCA_900542385.1 of uncultured Eubacterium sp. Lineage (GTDB taxonomy): Bacteria > Bacillota > Clostridia > Peptostreptococcales > Anaerovoracaceae > Lentihominibacter > Lentihominibacter excrementavium. Next base: position 5,786 of record UQNP01000067.1, on the reverse strand, counting down.
GCGATAATGATACTTCCTCTGATCATAAGAACGACGGAAGAGGCTCTGATATCGGTACCGGACTCCTATAGAGAAGGAAGTTTCGGTCTCGGAGCGGGAAAACTCAGAACTGTGTTTAAAATAATACTGCCTTGTGCGGTACCGGGTATACTGGCAGGTGTTATCCTTGCCATAGGAAGGATTGTAGGAGAAAGTGCTGCATTGATATTTACAGCAGGAACTGTAGCACAGGTACCGGGAAGTCTGTTTGATTCGGCGAGAACACTTTCCGTACACATGTACGCGCTGCTGTCCGAAGGTCTTTATACAGAAGAAGCATATGCGACGGCTGTAGTACTGCTGGTACTTGTAATATTGATAAACGCACTTTCAGGATTTATAGCTAAAAAACTGGCAACGAAGTAGTTAGAGGTAGTAAAATGGATAAATATACGATAGAAAATCTGGAGCTGTATTACGGTGATTTTAAAGCTCTTAAGAATATAAACCTGAATATACAGGAAAAAGAGATCACCGCATTTATAGGACCTTCAGGATGCGGTAAATCGACTCTTCTTAAAACTCTCAACAGAATGAATGATCTCGTTGAAGGATGCAGGATAACCGGCTCTGTAAAACTTGACGGTGAAGATATATACGGTAAGATAGACGTTAACCATTTGAGAAAACGTGTAGGAATGGTGTTTCAGAAACCTAATCCGTTTCCGATGAGTATATTTGATAACATTGCCTACGGACCGAGGACTCATGGGATACGTTCCAAGTCAAAGCTCAATGAAATAGTGGAAAAGTCTTTAAGAGATGTGGCTATATGGGATGAAGTAAAGGACAGACTCAATAAAAGCGCTCTCGGCCTTTCGGGGGGACAGCAGCAGAGGCTTTGTATAGCAAGGGCTCTTGCAGTTGAGCCTGAAGTAATACTGATGGATGAGCCTACATCAGCCCTTGACCCGATCTCAACGTCAAAGATCGAAGATCTGGCGATAGAATTGAAGGAAAAATATACTATAATAATCGTAACACATAATATGCAGCAGGCTGCGAGAATATCGGATAAGACTGCATTTTTCCTTCTTGGCGATATGGTGGAGTTTGACAGCACCGAAAAACTTTTCTCAGTACCAAAAGATAAACGAACAGAAGATTATATAACAGGGAGGTTTGGCTGATGCGTGTTAGATTTGAAGAACAACTTGAACGTCTCAATGTGATGCTCATAGACATGGGAGCGCTCTGCGAGGAAGCCATCACATATGCAGTTAAGGCTTTTGAAGAAGGCTCTGACAAGATGAGAAAGATGACGTATGAAACAGATAAAGCGATAGATGACAGAGAAAGAGAAATAGAGACTCTGTGTCTTAAGCTGCTTTTGCAGCAGCAGCCTGTTGCAAAAGATCTCAGGCTTATATCATCTGCCCTTAAAATGATCTCAGATATGGAAAGAATAGGAGATCAGGCAGAAAACATTGCAGAGATAACAAAAACAATGGACATCGAAAATGCGATACATGGAGATCATAGAGATCATATAGGCAAAATGGCAGAAACTGCTATAGAAATGGTTAAGGAGAGCGTAGACTCTTTTGTAAAAAAAGATATAGATCTTGCTAATAATGTAATAGCAAAAGATGATGTTGTAGATGATTTGTTTATTAAAGTAAAGGATGATATCATAGATACCGTAACTGAAGATAAAACTCTCAGTGAATATTTTGTTGATATAATAATGATTTCAAAATATCTTGAAAGAATAAGCGATCATGCTGTAAATGTAGCTGAATGGGTGATATTTTCTCTGACGGGAGAACATGTAGATGAAGAAGAATCTGTTTAGAAGGTAAAGATATGATTTATTTTCTCGAAGATGACAACAATATAAGAAATTTTGTGATTTATGCACTCAATAATACAGGTTTTGAAGCGCGAGGTTTTGAAAATCCGCAGCAGTTCTGGAAGGAAATGAAAACCGAAAAGCCGGATCTTCTGCTGCTGGATATAATGCTTCCGGAAGAAGACGGTATAACTATACTTAAAAAACTGAGAAGCAGCAATGAAACCAGGGAACTGCCGGTAATAATGCTTACTGCAAAAGGTACAGAATATGATAAAGTCGTTGGGCTGGACAGCGGTGCCGATGATTACATATCCAAACCTTTTGGGACAATGGAGCTGGTATCCCGCATAAAGGCGCTTTTGAGACGGACGTCTAAACAAAGCGGACAGACGGAATATCGAAAAGGATCTCTTTATCTGTGCCCGTCAAAACATATTATAAGAGTTGATGACAAGGATATCGTTCTTACACTTAAAGAATTTGAACTTTTGTGCATACTGTTTGAAAATGAAGGCATCGTACTTACGAGAGATGAGATCCTGTCAAAAGTATGGGGGTATGAATTCGACGGAGAAAGCCGCACCGTGGATGTCCATATAAGGACTTTGCGATCCAAACTGGGAGAAGCAGGGAAATATATAGAAACCGTTCGCGGACTTGGATATAAAATAGGAGGAAGCGATGACTAAGAAGATTTTTGCCAGCATACTTTCCGTAGCCATAGTAGTGATGCTTCTCTGCGTTGCATGCATATCCTATGTTCTTTACGGATATTTCGGAGAGATCATAAGAAATGAGCTGAAAAATGAAGCTGATATTATTTCTCAGGAAATAGAACGTGATAATACTTATCTTACGAATATGCAGAGTTTTGAAAATCGTGTTACCCTTGTGGGAGAGGACGGTACTGTACTCTATGACTCACAGGCAGATGAAACTGCTATGGAAAACCATGCTGACAGGGAAGAGATAAAACAGGCTGTACAAAACGGTGAAGCATGGGTAACGAGGTATTCGGATACTCTCTCAACGCAGACTATATATTATGCTAAAGAGCTTTCAGACGGAAGTGTGCTGAGAATAGCACAGGAACAGAGTATGGTAACATTTTTGCTGAAAGGTATTTTAGCACCTCTTATAGTTATCGTCATAGTTACGATAATCATAGCTGTGATACTATCAAGGATAATATCAAAGAAGATCGTGACGCCTATAAATGAGCTTGATCTCGATGAAAAGGAGATGGAAGAGCCGTATCCGGAACTGGCACCTCTCGTAACCAAGATAAGACAGCAGAACAACAGGATAAGGACTCAGCTGGCCGAAATGGAAAGAGAGCAGAAAGAATTCAAGGATATAACAGAGAATATGAGCGAAGGATTCCTTCTCATCGATAAAAACATGGATGTACTGTCGTATAACTCGGCGGCTATAAAACTGCTCAGTGAAGGAGAAGATAAGGGGGCGCCTGATACCGCCTTTGAGCTGAACAGGAGCAAGAGCTTCAGAACGGCAGTGGAAGAGTCTTTGGAAGGGATACACAGTCAGCAGCTTCTTGAAACTGAAGGCAGGTGCTACAATATAATGGCAAATCCTGTTTCGGAACATGGTAATATAGTCGGCGCAGTCATAGTAGTCGTAGACGTTACGGAAAAAGAGCAGAGAGACAGGCTGAGAAGAGAATTCACATCCAATGTTTCCCATGAGCTCAAAACTCCGCTCACCACTATATACGGAGTTTCGGATATGATGGCTGAGGGCATAGTGAAACCGGCTGATGTCAAGAGCTTCGGACGAAACATAAAAGATGAGTCGGGCAGGATGATAGGACTGATAGATGATATCCTGAAGCTGTCGAAACTTGATGAAGAATATGTTCCGGATGAAACTGCGGAAGTGGATCTGTATTCCATATCCAGGAATGTTATAGAACGCTTGAAAGAGAAAGCTGAAGAAAACGGCATAAAAATGTATTTGGAAGGGGAGAGTGCAAAAATAAAAGGAATACCTTCCTTATGCGATGAGATAGTCTATAATCTCTGTGAAAATGCCATTAAATACAATAAAGAAAAGGGATCGGTAACTGTATGTGTAAAAAATCTCAGGGAAGGCGTTGAGCTTTCTGTAGAAGATACAGGTATAGGCATACCGTTTGAATACAGGGAGAGGATCTTTGAGAGGTTTTTCCGTGTGGATAAGAGCCATTGTCAGGAAGTGGACGGTACAGGTCTTGGGCTTTCCATCGTGAAACATGCTGTGCATCGTCTCGGAGGCACCATAGATGTGGACAGTGTTGAAGGCGCAGGGACAAAAATGATCGTAAAATTCCCTCGTAAGGAAAGATAAATATTTCCGCTTACTGATATAAATGGATAAAGATCTTGCTTTTGATTTGTTTTAAAATAAAAGCCTTTGACTTTACCTAAGTTGAGTCAAAGGCTTTTATTTATTGTTACTTTTCGTATTTCTTCACTATTATGCTGGAATTTTGTCCTCCGAAGCCGAGGGCGTTTGACATTGCCGCTTTGATTTCAGCTTTTCTCGGACCTTCAGGTATAAAGTCAAGGTCACAGGAATCATCGGGAGTTTTATAGTTCAAAGTAGGAGGCAGTATGCCTGTTTGAATAGCTTTTATGCAGGCTATCACTTCGGTGATGCCGCCTGCTCCCATCAGGTGGCCTGTGTTTCCTTTCGTAGAACTTACAGGCGGGATGTTTTTTTTGAGATCCTCAGACATTTCAGATGATCTGTCTTCCCAACCGTATAAAGTTTTGATAGCCATTACCTCGACGGGATCTCCGACAGGTGTTGAAGTGCCGTGAGCGTTTATATATCCTATGTCTTCCGGTTTCATGCCGGCTTTTTTCAGTGCAGATCTCATACATGCCACAGCGCCGCTTCCGTCAGGACGGGGGGCCGTAACGTGGTAGGCGTCTGTATTGTTTCCGTATCCTGCGAGAGAGCAGATTATCCCGGCATTCCTTTTAAGGGCGTGTTCTTCCGTTTCGATGAGCAGGGCGCCGCCGCCTTCTCCCATTACGAAGCCGTCGCGGTCAGCGTCAAAAGGTCTGCATGCAGTTTTCGGATCAGGATTTTTAGAAAGCGCTTTTGCCTGAGCCAACGTGGACATGATTATAGGGCAGTGAGCGCTTTCACCGCTTACCACCAGCATTGCATCAGCCTCTCCGGAGTTTATCAGCATAGCTGCCGTGCATATGGCATCTCCGCCTGAGGAGCAGGCTGTGCTCACTGTGAAGCTGGGACCGCGGAGCCCATAGGAGATGGCTATCTGAGCAGCGCCGAGGTTGCCGAGTATTTTTGGAAGGAATCTCGGGCTTACTTTCTTCTTTCCTTCGAGACTGTAGCTCTTTTCTGTGTCTGCTATTATAGAAGTGCCGCTAAGCGCTGTCGCCATTACGATACCGATGTTTTCAGGCTCTGAGCTTATGTCGATCTGACTTTGCTCGATGGCCTCCTTGGCAGCAGCATATGCGAACTGGATGAAAAGCCCTGTTTCCTTTGCAAGTTTTGAGGACATATGATCATTTGGATCGAAATCCTTTACTTCTCCTGCTATTGTTATAGGCACGTCACTGTAATCAAATCGCGATATTTTATCGATGCCGCATTTCATATCCAGTATTCCCTGCCAATAGTTTTCAACGCCGATGCCGATAGGTGTTACGGCACCAAGACCGGTTATAACTAAATTTTTCATATTGTAAATACGCTCCTTTGTATGTAAAGTACAAATGCATAAAGCATGTTTCTGTTTCAAGACTTCTGCTATTTTATCATATAAAATGATAAAAGTCACCTGTCAATATTGCAAATAGAGCGTTATATGCGTTGACAGGTATAATTTATTCGGATATTATAAGAGCCGTGGGAATTAGAAAAATTAGGATTTAACTATCTAATCCTCAAAAACCATTGATTTTTCAAGGCTTCA
>UQNP01000066.1 GCA_900542385.1 uncultured Eubacterium sp. | reverse complement strand
TTCGGTTTTATTTAATTTTAATTATATCAGACAGCATGAATATATTCCAGGAAAGCGTTTTGTTGCATTTGAAAATACAAAGGAGTATAATATATTGTTATATAACGAAATGGAGAAAGATATATGAAGATACCTGAACTATATGAAAAGAAAAAACCTGTTTTTTCCCTGGAAATATTCCCTCCAAAGAGGAAGTCAAATTTGGATTCCATATATGACACTGTGGAAAAACTGGCGGTATGTGAGCCTGATTTCATAAGTGTGACCTATGGTGCCGGAGGTAACATAGCCGACAATTCCACCTGCGAGATAGCTTCAAATATAAAGAAAAAATATGGAATAGAGACGGTGGCGCATCTCACATGTGTGAATTCTACAAAAGAAGATGTGAAAGAAATGATCGGAAGGTTTGCCGATGCGGACATAGAGAACGTTCTGGCGCTGAGAGGAGATATAGTTTCGGAAGAGGATATCAAGACCGATTTTAAACACGCGAATGAACTTGCCATAGAGGTGCAGAGAAAATGCAGCGACAATCTTGAGATCCTCGGAGCATGCTATCCTGAGGGGCATTATGAGAGCAGATCGCTTGATGAGGATATACAGAATTTGAAATACAAGATAGGTGCAGGCGTTAAGGTACTGATAACCCAGCTTTTCTTTGATAATCAGGTTTTTTATGAATTTGTGGGAAAGGCAAGACTTATGGGTATAGATGTTCCTGTGTCCGCAGGCATAATGCCTATAGTGAATTCCAGACAGATAGAAAAGACCGTTGCACTCAGCGGTGCGAGTCTTCCTCATAAATTCACTAAAATGATAGGACTGTACGAAAATGATGCAGAAGGTCTCTTTGAGGCAGGCATAGAGTACGCTGTGGAACAGATAAGAGATCTAATCACAAATGGTGCGGACGGAATACATGTTTATACGATGAACAATCCAAAGGTCGCGTTAAAGGTGTATGAGAATATAAAAGATCTTCTCAGGTGATCGAAGTTTTTAAGATGGATATAAGAACAGAGAATAAAATAAATTTGAAAGCGTGGCTCGAAGCTCTGGGGATGAAAGAGATACCCGATGAAAAAATCATGTCAGAGATCAGGAAAGTCGAACAGATGATAATATCAGCTGTTTCGCCGAAGGCTATATACAGGATCATGGAGCCGTCAGAGCTCAGACTTGAAGGGAAATCAATAAAAAGGCATCTCAGTGGATGTCAAAAAATCGTGGTGATGGGAGCGACGCTGGGCGCAGGTGCAGATCACCTTATAAGGCGTCTTCAGATAACAGATATGACGGAGGCAGTGATAGCTGACTGCGGAGCTTCGGTTTTGATAGAGCAGGTATGCGATGCATTTCAGAAAACGATAAATGATGCAGTCGATGGATACACGACATCAAGATTCAGTCCGGGATATGGTGATTTTCCCATAGAAGTGCAGCCGGACATGATAAGATACATCGACGGACAGAGAAAGATAGGACTGAATGTAACTTCAAACAATCTGCTGGTGCCGAGAAAATCCGTGACTGCTGTGATAGGGGTTTCCGACAGACCGGTACGGGGAAGTCTTGCTACGTGTGCAGAGTGTGTGCTCAGAGATAAGTGTGATTTGAGAAAAGAAGGGAAATTTTGCGGTGACTGATTTTAACAAAAAAATTTGGATACTTGACGGAGCCATGGGGACTATGCTCCAGAAAGAAGGGATGGCGGCCGATGAGACTACTATGGCATTCGGTTTCAGGCATCCGGAAATAATTTCTGATATACACAAGAAATATATAGATGCCGGCGCAGATATGATATATGCCAGCACTTTCGGGATCAACAGATTCAAAGTAGAGGAGATAAAAGTATCTGTTGATGAGGCAGTGAATACTGCCATGGATGCTGCGCTGAGAGCAAGAGAAGATTCAGCAGAGAAGGGAAAGGATGTAAAGATTGCGCTTGGAATAGGACCTATCGGTGAAATGCTGGAGCCTATGGGCACGCTCAGATTTGAAGATGCGTATGATGTTTTCAGGGAGATCGTAGATGCCGGATGTAAAAAAGCAGATGCTGTCGTTATCGAGACGATGACCGATCTTTATGAGGTGAAAGCTGCTGTGCTTGCAGCAAAAGAAGGATGTGATCTGCCGGTGATAACCTCCATGACTTTCGAAGAAAACGGAAGAACTTTTACAGGCGTAAGTCTGGAAGCGATGGCTGTTACCCTTGAAGGCCTCGGAGTAGATGCGATGGGGATAAACTGTTCACTCGGACCTGAGGAAATATATCCGCTTGCTGAAGAACTCAGAGGCTATACGAAGCTTCCTATACTTGTGAAGCCTAATGCAGGTCTTCCCGACCCGGCAACAGGGGAGTACAGCATCACATCTTTGCAGTTTGCAGGAAAGATGGCTGAATATGCGGATATAGGCGTGAATATGATGGGAGGATGCTGCGGCACGGATCCGGAATGTATAAGGAAACTTGCAAAACTTATCGATGAAAAAAATGAGGATGATGGAAGATATAAGGAAAGCGTCTCTTCACATGATGACGGAGATATAAGGAAACTTAAAGTATGCAGCGGGAATTCAGCGGTAACGGTGGATCATGTGACAGTGATAGGAGAGAGGATAAATCCTACAGGAAAGAAGAGGCTCAAGCAGGCTTTGCTCGATGGTGATTTTGATTATATACTTACGCAGGCTATAGAACAGGTAGATGCCGGAGCGGAGATCCTCGATGTGAATGTAGGTGTTCCGTCCATCGATGAGGTGAAAGTGCTGCCTCAGGTGGTAAAAAAGCTGCAATCGGTGAGCGATGTACCTCTGCAGATAGATTCATCAAATCCTGATGCAGTGGAAGCAGCTCTTAGAGTCTACAACGGAAAGGCCATAGTGAATTCTGTCAACGGGGAGACGGATAATATGGAGAAGATCCTTCCTGTCGTAAAAAAATACGGAGCCGCGGTTGTAGGCCTCACTCTCGATGAAAACGGCATACCCGCTAAGGCAGAAGAAAGATTTGAAATAGCAGAAAGGATACTCAGAAAAGCTGAAGAGTACGGAATATCCAGTGAAGATGTGATAATCGACTGTCTTACACTTACAGCGTCGGCACAGCAGAAGGAAGTGGATGAAACTCTGAAAGCGCTGACGATGGTAAAGAAAAGGCTGGGGCTTAAAACTGCTCTGGGCGTATCCAATATAAGTTTCGGACTTCCGCTTAGGCCTGTTATCAACAGAACATTTCTGTCGATGGCTATGGAATGCGGTCTTGATCTTCCGATAATAAATCCTAATGACGAGGATATGATGGCGTCGATATATGCTTTTCATGTTTTGAAGAACATCGATGTGAATGCTGCCGCATTTATAGACAGATACGGAGAGTCTTCCGCCGTGCAGTCCGTATCTTCACTGAAAAAAAACGAAAAAAACACAGAAACTGCAGAAAAGGGCGGCATGGAATATGATATATTTTATTCAATAGAAAAGGGAATGAAGAGCGATACCGTATCTGCTGTAAAAGAACTTCTGAAGTCATGCGGTGAAATGGAGGTCGTAAACGAGTATCTCATACCGGCCCTCGATAGGGTAGGTAAGGGTTTTGAAAAAGGGACCATATTCCTGCCTCAGATGCTCCAGTCAGCGACAGCGGCTCAGGCGGGATTTGACGTTATAAAACAGAGGCTTGCAGAGGGCGACAAAGAGACAGTATCCCTTGGAGAAGTGGTGATAGCCACAGTTAAGGGAGATATACACGATATAGGAAAAAATATAGTGAAAGTCATAATGGAAAATTACGGCTTTAAGATGATAGATTTGGGACGTGATGTTCCTGCAGATGAAGTGGTGAAGACTGTTTTAGACAGAAATATAAAACTGGTCGGATTGAGTGCGCTTATGACCACGACTCTGAAGAGCATGGAGGAAACCATAAGAGCGGTAAAAGAAGCGGCTCCGGATTGCAGAGTAATGGTAGGAGGCGCGGTGCTCACTGCTGATTACGCAGAAAAAATAGGCGCAGATTATTACTGCAAGGACGCTCTCAAATCGGTGGAAGCGGCGCAGGAGGTTTTCAATGGGTAGATTCAATATGTGGCTTGCGAATGTTATGAGGGGTCGGTACGGCATGGATAATCTCAACAGAGCCATAATGATAGCAACATTTATACTGATAGTAATCAATATGTTTGTGAGATCTCAGATGATAAACTTTGCAGTGGTTATACTTCTTATATATATCTATTGCAGGATGTTTTCGAGAAATGTGAACACAAGGTATGCAGAAAATCAGAAGTTTCTTCAGTTCGAAAGCGCGATAAAGAGAAAATTCGGCAGAGGAGGCTCTGGATACAGCTCGACTGGCGGTTTCAGAAAAGGTGCAGCCTATAAGGATAAAACTCACAAGATACTCAGGTGTCCGAGCTGTGGAGAGAAGCTGAGAGTGCCTAAAGGCGCCGGAAAAATAAGTATAACATGCCCGCATTGCAATACGAAATTTATAAAGAAAGTTTGAACTTAAGACAGCCCTGAATAATTTTTGTTATATTTTTCTAATTTGCTTGAAAATTGTGTATCCGGAGAGTAGAATATCATTACAGTAAATAATAGCAGTAATGGAATATTTTGTTGGGAGAAAAAATATGAGAAAAAAATTAGGGCTTTTTTTGAACTGTGCGCTCATGTGCGTACTGTTTATGTTTGTCCTGGCAGGATGCGGAGAAGATCAGTCCGGACAGACGATAAACGAACCTGAAATCACAGGAGAATACCTTGCAGGGGAATATTCACAGCAGCTTATCACAGACGGAGCAGAAACGGTGCTCGGTGCTGTTACGATGGAAAAATCAGGAGAAGATTCATATAGCGTGCATATATCTGAAAGAGAAGTTGTGGCCAATGCTAATTACAAAGAAGGTTATTACGTAGCAGACAACAATATAACCCATGACGTAAGCTTTGGATTTGACGGAAGGATAGCGTGCATTGAAAACGGCGAACTTATTGTTAAATCGCCGGATGAATTCATTGAGGAGCAGGATAAAGACAGCGGTGATGAAAAATTATACACTGTGTATCTGATGGGTGAATCGGCAGAGCTGATACTTGAAACAGAGCCGGAAGATGTGGAGACAGAATAAAAAGACAATGCAGTATCATATAATCAAAAAAGATGTGGCACGGCACACATCTTTTTTAGTATAATAGAACGGAAATGTAACATGGAGGGAAACGATATGCCACAACCGGAGCCTGTAGCTTTTACATTATTCAATATAGATGTAATGTGGTACGGTATACTGATAACATTAGGGATAGTTATCGCTACGCTGATCTGCTGCAAGAGAGCGCCTAAACACGATCTGACTTCTGATAATATACTAAACTTTGTGATAATATGCGTTCCGGCAGCCGTGATAGGAGCAAGACTTTATTATGTTGCGTTCAACTGGGATATGTATTCGGGAGATCTATTGAAGATATTGAATATAAGGCTTGGAGGACTTGCCATTCACGGAGGTCTTATATTCGGCCTTGGCGCAGCAGCAATACTTTGCGTTATATGGAAGATAAGACCGCTCAACGCAATGGATCTGGCAGCTCCGTGCATAGCCATAGCTCAGTCCATAGGAAGATGGGGAAATTACTTTAATTCCGAAGCGCACGGGGGTCCTACGGACCTTCCATGGGGAGTGGAGATAAACGGAATGACATATCATCCGACTTTCCTGTATGAATCGATATGGTGCTTCATGCTGTTTTTCTTCCTGATATATGTGGACAACAGGAGAAAATTTGAGGGACAGACTATACTGCTTTATGGTATATTGTATTCTGTTGAGAGATTTTTTGTGGAGGGATTGCGTACGGACAGTCTGATGATAGGACCGTTCAGACAGGCGCAGCTTTTAAGCCTGACAGTGATCATTATCTGCACAGCTTTTTATTTAATTCTGAGAAAGAAAATGTCAAGATAAAGGAGATGTAGTTAAAAATGAAATTAGGAATTGTCGGACTGCCTAATGTAGGTAAAAGTACGCTTTTCAATGCAATAACAAAAGCCGGAGCGGAAGCTGCCAATTATCCGTTCTGTACCATAGAACCGAACGTAGGTGTTGTAACAGTACCGGATAACAGACTGAAAGTACTTCACGAAATGTACAATTCTAAAAAAACTGTATATACTACCATAGAGTTTTATGACATAGCAGGACTTGTTAAGGGAGCTTCCAAAGGAGAAGGTCTTGGAAACAAATTTCTGGGGCATATACGTGAAGTGGCGGCGATAGTTCATGTGGTGCGATGTTTTGATGATGCCAACGTAGTGCACGTAGACGGCAAGATAGACCCTGTTTCCGATATAGAAACCATAAATACAGAGCTGATATTATCGGATATGGAAGTGCTTGAAAGGAGAATACAAAAGACGAGAAAAAATCTCAAGGGTGATAAAAGTCTTCAGAAAGAGCTGGATCTGCTTGAAAAAGTCAGTGAATTTTTGGGAGAAGGCAGATCAGCGAGGGCTATGGAGCTGGATGATGAAGAAGCGGAATTCGTAAAAAGTCTCGACCTGCTCTCTTATAAGCCTGTTATATATGCTGCGAATGTTTCTGAGGACGATGCTTCCGAAGAAGATAATGAATATGTAAGAAAGGTAAGGGAATTTGCCGAGACTGAAGGCTCTGACGTTATCGTGGTATGTGCTAAGCTTGAAGCGGAAATGGCGGAGCTGGACGATGAGGAAAAAGCATTGTTCCTTGAAGAACTGGGAATAGAGGAATCGGGTCTTGATAAGCTTGTAAAAGCTTCATACAGATTATTGGATCTTATATCATTCCTTACTGCGGGAGAGCCTGAAGTAAGGGCGTGGACGATCAAAAAAGGCACTAAAGCGCCTGGTGCCGCAGGCAAGATACATTCTGATTTTGAAAAGGGATTCATAAGAGCGGAAACGATAGCATATGACAAGCTGATAGAATGCGGCGGCAATCTTGCTACAGCAAAAGAAAAAGGCCTGGTGCGTTCAGAAGGCAAGGATTATGTTGTGAAGGACGGAGATGTGATGCACTTCTTGTTTAATGTGTAGGATGTATTTATTTGAAATTTTTACAGACAGGAAAAATGTAGTATGTAATAAGGACGGCATAAGCAGGCCGTCCTTGTTTTTACATTAGCGTTTTAATCCTCGCCGAACATTTCCATTATGTCGCTCAGCATAGATTTCTTTTTTCGTTTCTTCTGACCGTAATATTGATTTTTATCATAGTAACGGTCTTTCTCATAATATCTGTCATTATTGCGGCTGTGTTCGTGGCTTTCATATTTTTCTTCTTCCAGTTTCGCTCTTTCCACGATTTTATCCAGTTCGCCGCGGTCAAGCCAAATGCCTCGGCACTGCGGACAGTAATCGATCTCTATTCCGTTTCTCTGTGACATGAGAAGTGTAACGTCTTCACATACAGGACATTTCATATAAATACCTCCGATTTAGTCTTGCAAATGGAAATAACTGAAATTATTAGGATTATAACATATATTTTTTATTCAGTCGATATCAATTCTGGTGCAGGTTTTTTGACTGCGGCCAGCACTTTTTTTATATCTCCAAGGGACATAAGTTTATTGTTGAAAGGTATGCCGGTGATATCTCCGATATCCCTTAGGATTTCATCGTAGTAGCTGAATATGTAGAAATTCTCCTGCAAATATATGCAGTTGGCTTTTGTGAGAGAATTTATAATGCTCGGGAGCGGATATCTGTTCTCTGTGGAGAACTGGAGTATTTTAACAAGTATATGCGCTACGAGAGAAATCTGGAGATTGATCTCTATAAAGTCATGCACAGATATCAGGTTAGGTCTTTTCTCAAGATCGTTTTTCGTTATAGCAAATGATCTTTCATTTTCCCAGAGACCTCTGTACATTTCGATTATAGTTTCGTCATCGGTATTAAGTTCGCTTGTAAAAAGTATGTGGTATCCGTCGAAGGAATTCCCTCTTGCCCGTTTAGCGTATTTGGGACTGTAGAAAATAACTTGTTTTTCTTCTATGGTTTTGCATATTCTTTCTCCGTTTCCGGCGGAAATTTCTATTATACGGGGACATATTCGTGATTTATGCTTGTATTCATCATCATTCCATTGATAATCTGCGCTGTCCAGTATATATTGTTTGAGTTCACGACATGCGCTGTGCATCGGTACGTTGAAGATGTATCCGTCTTTGGAAGGAGAGTTGATTATTTCCCATATGAGGTTGCCGCTGCCTGAGCCTTTGTCCGATACGGTTATCATCCTTTTCATTTTGAATCGGTTTTTTATGCCTGAAAAATCAGGTTTGTAATTATAGCTGGGAGTATTGCATGGAAACAGCTCGTATGTCAGAGGAAGTCCGCGGCTGTCGGTAAAAGCTCCTATTTGAATGGCGTGTGTCGGAGAACAGTGGTTGTGTATGCTGTAGTAGATCATAAGATCATCGTTTCCGCAGATTTCTCTGGCTTTGTCGTGTATCCAAAGCTGCATGTTGTCTTTATAAGCGTGTATGAATGAAAGACACTGGGGCAGAGAATTTTCTGTGCATTCGGGTGCTTCGAACAGGAGATTGAAACCTTTTGAAAGTTTCTGCTCCGAAAAAGGAGAGATAAGTTTGAGATAAACCAGAGACTGCATCACAGAATCGGCGTTGAAATCGCCCTCCGTATGTCTTTGCCTGTTCTTTAAAAAAGTGTGTATGTCCAACTTATGGTATACACTGCTCAAAGCTGCATGACCGAAGTTTTTCGTATTGTCGGCCCCTGGCTGCAGCTTCTCATTTTTTTTGATGCTGAAATCAATGTTGCGGTCAGAAGATTTCCTTTCTGCATCCATTTCTTTGGCCACCTTTTTAAAGTGCAGGATAGGATCATCGTATTTTTTTTGCAGTTCATCCAGATACCCGAGAGATTTTATGGTCTTTTTTTTGACCTTGCCGTTTTCGTCACGGTATCCGTGAACTATTGAAAGATATTTTCTGTTGTTTGCACGCGGAGTTATATTAAGATACATATTTATCACCTCGATAATATTATATCAAAGAAGACAACTGTAGGCAACACGAAAGTGACGAAAAGCGAATCAAATAATATTCTCAACGTCAATAAATTCAATGCTTAGAGCTAAAAAAACAGGTCAAACTCTTTATATAGGCA
>UQNP01000065.1 GCA_900542385.1 uncultured Eubacterium sp. | reverse complement strand
GGAAGTGCTTTCAGGCTTTGATAAAGTAACTCGAGAAGATATATTGGACGCAGCAGGCATGATAGGGGATTACAGATCCTACTGCGGAGCTGCGGTGACCGGAAAGGATATAGATTTAGAAAGGATAGTAAAAAATGGAAATTAAAGTTAAGTCCCTTACAGGAATACTTCCCGAATATGAGACTGAAGGATCTGCGGGAATGGATATCAGAGCGCATCTGGAAAATCCGATGGAGATCAAGCCCGGAGAAAGAGCGCTCGTACCTACAGGACTTTTTCTGGAAATCCCAAAGGGCTGTGAAGTGCAGATACGTGCAAGGAGCGGACTTGCGATAAAATACGGCATAGGGCTTGTGAATGGCATAGGAACGATAGACAGCGATTACCGCGGAGAAGTAAAAGTTGCGCTTATAAACTGGGGCAGCGAAGCTTTTGTGATACATGATAAAGACCGCATCGCTCAGATGGTGGCAGCAAGATATGAAAAAGCTGTGCTTACGGCGGCGGATGAGCTTTCGGAAACAGAAAGAGGGAGCGGAGGATTCGGACATACAGGCATATAGCAACAGTAAAGACAAAAAACAAATCTGTCGCATATACTACCGTGAGGTGGTGTTGTATGACAGATTTTTTATTATCGGAAGGACTTTGTGAAATGATATCCAGCCTTCCAAAGCCAAGACTCATGTACAGGAAAGGAATGGAGGTAAAAGGTTTTTTCAGACCGTATATGTCTTTTGAAGAGTATACTGAAGCTGAGATATTTCAGGATACCGGCGACAGTTTTACGGTAAAAGCAAGGTTTTCGTCGATGCTTGGGGAGAAGGGATCAGCGGATACTATAAGGAATATAAAGGGGTTTGCTGTGAGATTCCTTACATCAAAAGGTAAATGTGACCTTATCTGTCAGAGTCTTCCGGTATATCTTATAAACGACGGACAAAAGTTTTTCGATATGGCAAAAGGGTTCACAAAAGAGGAGCTCTTTGATGGGATAAATGACGAAAGGCTTTGGGAATTTGCAGTGAAAAATCCGGAATCTATCAACTGTATTCTCAGAATGTTCTCCAATAGAGGGTTGATAGATTCTTATATAAGTACTATATGGTATTCGGTCAATACATATGTGTGGGAAAATGCAAAAGGAGAAAAATTTCTTGTCAGATACAGGTGGAATCCGCTTAAACAGCGTAAAAGGAGGACTGACAGAATTTTTGCGGAATTCATGGCGGGATTTGATCCTGATATCGCAGGCGATGAATTGAAGGAGGCAGTTTCTGAAGGGAATTTTCCGGCATATGAATTGTCAGTTCAGATAGCGGACCACAGACTTGCATCTCATCCGGACTATTTGAAATGTACAGCGGACTGGAATGAAAATACGATACCCTCCGTTAAAGCCGGGATATTGAAAATAACAGATGCGGAGGCGGATAGAGAAAAGGATATCTCTTTTTCTCCAGACAACACTATTGAAGGAATGTATATATACGGCAGCGGGATATCGAATATGATGGGGCATGCTCACAAAATTGGGAATATGATTCGAAACGGAAGGGAGCGTTAGATTTTGAAAGAATTTGTTCAGGTGAAAAATTTTTATGAGGATCTGGATAAAGATGAAAAGAAAGATATGATCTGTGCTGTAGCAGAGAGCATAATGTTTCTTGATGAAAATTTGCAGCGGGAAGTGATGAGGCTTCTTGAAAAAGCAAGTTCGGATATCGCATCGGAAGTAGCAAGTATAAACAGCTTTACAATGTGAATCTATGTATGTAATATAAATATATACGGAGGAACTTTTATATGATCATGAGAGAGGATCTGGAAAAAAGAGAGTACGAATATCTTTCAAAATATGCTACAAAGGCGGCTGAAAGCAGAGGACGGCTTGAAAAGGAAGAAAAATGCAGTGTGAGGACTGATTTTCAAAGAGACAGAGACAGGATAATACATTCTAAATCTTTCAGAAGGCTTATGCATAAAACGCAGGTTTTCATATCTCCTGAAGGAGATCATTTCAGGACTCGTCTTACGCATACCATAGAAGTTTCGCAGATAGCGCGGACGATAGCGAGAGGCGCAGGACTCAACGAAGACCTTGCAGAGGCAATAGCCATGGGACACGATCTGGGGCATACACCTTTCGGACACAGCGGAGAGACTGTTTTGAACGACATATATTCCGGAGGCTTTAAACATAATGTACAGAGTCTCCGCGTAGTGGATGTACTGGAGTCTCAGAGTAAAACGCGAAGGGGAATGAACCTCACATATGAAGTCAGAGACGGCATATTGAACCATACAGGCAGCACTGTGCCATGCACGCCTGAAGGTCAGATAGTAAAGGTGAGCGACAGAATAGCATATATAAATCACGATATCGATGATGCTCTGAGAAGCGGGATAATAACTGAGGATAGTCTCCCCAGGGAATGTATAGAAGTGCTGGGCAATTCTCATAAAAAAAGGATAGACACTCTGGTAAAGGATATGATTGCAAACAGCTTCGGAAAGCCTGAGGCAAGTTTAAGTGATGAGAAGACGCAGGCTATGAACGAACTCAGGTCCTTCATGTTTAAAAATGTATATCTCAACAAAAATGTCAAGAAGGCAGAGGATCTCAACAGGGTAGAGCTTATAATAACATCTCTTTTCGGATATTATCTTAAAAATCCTGATAAGCTTCCAAAGGAGCTTGCGGAAATGCGCGCAGAGTTTACTCTTGAGGAGCTTGTAAAGGATCATATAGCCGGAATGACTGACAGATATGCGGTAAATATTTATGAAGAAATTTTCGGTTAAGCGGCACTTGAAGTTCACAAAAAAAGTTTAAAATAAAAAAGGAAAAGGGAGACTTTTGTCGTATATATAAAATAAGTAGTACATACAGAGGGGCAAAAGTGAAACAAAACAGTCAGATCAATATAGTCGATGAAATAAAAAGCAGGTGTGACATCGTGGATGTGGTTGGCAGAGTTGTTTCTCTTAAAAAGGCGGGAAGCAACTACAAGGGAATTTGCCCGTTCCACAACGAAAAAACACCTTCTTTTGTTGTATCCGAAACAAAACAGATATATACATGCTTCGGATGCGGAGCTACAGGCGATGTGATAAATTTTGTCGAAAGATATTACGCTCTGGATTTTAAAGGCGCAGTTGAAATGCTGGCAAAGGAATACGGGATAAGTCTTGAAGGTGCTTTCAGAGGCGGAAAGGATAAAGACGAGTACTACGAGATAAACAGACAGGCTGCGAGATTTTTTTTCAAAGCTTTGAGAGAAAGAGCAAATCCGGGATACACATACATGAAAAAAAGAGGTATAACGGAAGAAACTATGAATAAATTCGGCATTGGATATGCCGACGGCAACTGGACGAGCCTGCTTGATTTTTTTAAGGAAAAAGGCGTAGCTGAAGATAAACTTATGCATCTTGGACTGATTTCCAGATCAGGAGGGAAATATTTTGATAAATTCAGGAGTCGAGTGATATTTCCTATAATAAATACGGCGGGAAAAGTTATAGGCTTCGGCGGACGCATAATAGATGACGGAGAGCCTAAATATTTGAATTCTCAGGAATCATCGGTATTTCAAAAGAAAAACAATCTTTACGGACTGAATCTTTCGAAGAAGTCTGTTTCTGATGAGGACCGAATAATTCTCGTTGAAGGATATATGGATGTAGTATCCTTATATCAGTCAGGAGTAAGGAATGTTTCGGCATCGCTGGGAACGGCGCTGACGGAGAATCAGGCAAGGCTGATAAAGAGATATACGAAGAATGTGATACTTTCATATGATGCAGACAATGCGGGACAAAATGCAGCTTTCAGAGGGCTTGATATACTCTATCAGGAAGGGTTGAAAGCGAGAGTGCTCAGAGTGACTGATGGAAAGGATCCGGATGAATTCGTGAAGAAAAACGGCAAAAAAGCGTTCACCGAGCTTGTAAAAAACGCTGTGCCGTACGGAGACTTTAAGATTTCCGTCATAAGAGACAGATATGACATGGAGGACGAACAGCAGAGAGTTGACTTTATAAGAGATGTCATAGAAATATTGAAGAAAATGAAACCTGTCGAGGCAGATATATATATCAGGAAAATTGCTGCGGAGACGGGGATTTCGGAAGGTGCTATAAGATTTGAATATTCCGGTAATAATAGTCAGGAAAAGGAAATCCGGACAAGAAGGGATCACACACAAGAAGCGGAAATGACAGGTGAAACCATACCGCGCGTTGAAAGAGACCTTATAAAACTTATGCTTGTAGACGGCAGATTCGTTCATATCCCCGATGATTTAAAGGAATACGCCTTTAGAAGTGAAGCGGGGAGAAATATATATTCTGCGATCGAAAATAAGGATCAGAAGCATATCGACATCCAGGATCTTAAAGATATGCTCGACGAGGATACGGCCTTATTTATCGAGGAGATCGAAGATGAAGTCATACCTCATGGAAGAGAAGAGAGGATATTTGAAGACTGTATAAGGCTGATAAGAAAAAATAAACTAAAAGACAGCGAAGAGAGCATTTTAATGAGGCTTTCCATGGCGGACGAAAATGAAAATGAAAAAGAAATACTGGAGCTGACACAGCAGCTTATGGAAATACAGAAAGAGTTAAAGGAATAGAAAGGGGCAGACACAGCAATATGGAAAAAAAAGACGGACTTAAGATGTCGGAAGATGAAAACAAGATCGATCAGGAAGTGAGCGTTCTCGATGAAGAAGCTAAAAAGCGTGTGATAAAAGAGCTGGCTGACAGGGCTTCGAGAAAAGGGAAAAAGGTTTTGACCTATACGGAGATATCCAACTGTCTGGGAGATGTTGATATCGATAAGGATCAGATGGACGAGATATATGATACGCTTATAGGTAAGGGGATAGAGGTGACCCTTGAGAATGAGCCTGATGATATTGAGCTTATGGAAATAGACGATGAGGAAGTGGATGATCCTGAAGTAGAAGCGGTAATAGCGAAAAATCCGGATGCCAAGGAAATTGATCTTGAAGCAACTATTTCCAAGAATATAGCAGTGGACGACCCTGTAAGGATGTATCTGAAGGAAATAGGGAAAGTTCCTCTTCTGACTGCACAGGAAGAAATAGATCTTGCCAAGAGGATGGAAGAGGGAGATGAATATGCAAAACAGAAGCTTTGTGAAGCGAATTTGAGACTTGTAGTCAGCATAGCGAAAAAATATGTGGGAAGAGGAATGCTGTTCCTCGATCTGATACAGGAAGGAAATCTCGGACTTATAAAGGCTGTAGATAAGTTTGACTGGACGAAGGGATATAAGTTCAGCACATACGCTACATGGTGGATAAGACAGGCTATAACCAGATCCATAGCAGATCAGGCCAGGACCATAAGAATTCCTGTCCACATGGTAGAGACCATAAACAAGCTGATAAGGGTATCAAGACAGCTGCTTCAGGAGGAAGGGCGTGAGCCTACCCCTGATGAAATAGCTGAGGAAATGGGCATTTCCGTTGAAAAGGTACGTGAAATACTCAAAATAGCACAGGAGCCTGTTTCTTTGGAAACACCTATAGGTGAAGAGGAAGACAGTCATCTGGGGGATTTTATTCCCGATGATGATGTTCCTGCTCCTGCTGAAGCGGCGGCCTTTTCAATGCTGAAGGAACAGCTTGTAGATGTGCTCGGAACTCTTACGGAAAGAGAGCAGAAGGTTCTGAAGCTGAGATTTGGACTTGAAGACGGGCGTGCAAGAACACTCGAAGAAGTTGGAAGAAAATTTGACGTTACGAGAGAGAGAATAAGACAGATAGAGGCTAAAGCTCTGAGAAAGCTAAGGCATCCTACCAGAAGCAAGAAGCTGAAGGATTATCTGGAATAGATTTCAGAAGACATTTGTTTTATTCGGCAAGAGGTTTTGTAAAATGATTAAGTTGAGTGAAAGACTGCGCGTCATAGCTGACAGACTTGGGAATATAAAAACCATGGCGGACATAGGGACCGACCATGGTTTTTTACCTGTTTATATGATGATGACAGGACGATGTGAAAAAGCTATATTGACAGATATAAGTCGGCAGTCGCTTTCAAAGGCGGAAATGTGCTGTAAAAAATATCTGGATGGAGGATATGAGCTGAGGGAAGGCGACGGATTATCTGTGCTGAGAACCGGAGAAGCAGATGCGGTGGTAATAGCCGGTATGGGAGGAAATCTCATTGCAGATATACTGGAGTCAGATATGAAAACGGCAAGATCTGTTGAAAAATTCATATTTCAGCCGAGGAGCGGTCAGGGATATCTTCGCAGATGGCTTTCGGATAACGGATTTGCCATAATAGGAGAGGATCTTGTAAGAGAGGGGAATTTCATACCGGAGATAATAACTGCACAGCCGGACGGGATTTTAAAAGGTCATAAAAAATTAAATGAGAAAGAAGATCTGGCACCGTTTCAAGGAAAGATAGATGAGGAGTACATGTACAGAGTTCCTCCATGGATAATAAAAGGAGAAGGACTTGTGGAAGAGTTTCTGATGAAAAATATGGAGGAGCGGAAACATGTTCTGGAGAATGTCATGCTGTCGAATACGCGTGATATAGAGATGGAAGATAATATATGCGCTGATATATATTACATAAAGGCGCTGCTCAAGATGTACGGAGAAAGATAATGAGAGATAAACGTTTAACGGTGAGAGATATCGCTTCTGTCATAGAGAAGATAGCCCCAAGAGAGTTGCAGGAAACATGGGATAACAGCGGATTTCAGATAGAGTTCGGAGATACTTCTGCGGACAGGGTACTTACGTGTCTCGAACTGAATATGGATATATTAAGAGAGGCTCAGGCGCTTTCATGCAGTATGATAGTAACACATCATCCCCTCATATTTTCAGGTATCAGAAAGATAAACAGCGGCGATGCTGAAGGGGATATGATCATAGAGCTCATAAAGAGCGGCATATCAGTTTATTCATGCCACACGCCTTTTGATAAAGCAAAGGGCGGCAATAATGATATGCTTGCGAGAGCGATCGGTCTCGTTTCCTTAAAAAATCTGGCAGGAGAAAACGTAGAGGAGCCTGAAAAGATGATGGAAAGAAACTCCATGTTTGATATCGGCAGGATAGGTAAATTCAGGAATGCTGTGAGCGTAAGTGAAGCTGCGGAAATGCTGTGTGAAAATCTCGATATAGACAGGCATAAAATCAGATGGACGGGAAACCCCGAAAGAACAGTAAAAACCGTGGGCATATGCACGGGCGCGGGGATAGAATTCGCGGAAGCTGCCGCATCAAAGGGATGCGAGCTGTTCATAACAGGAGATATGAAGCATCACGAGGCGCAGAAGGCTGAGACAATGGGAATCGCTGTGATAGATGCAGGTCATTACGGTACGGAGAAGTCTTTCGGAGAAAATATGAGATCCCTGCTGCAAAAACATCTGGGTGGAAAAGCTGAGATATTTGCTGCATTAAGGTCTACAGATCCTTTTGAAGTGTTTTTATAGTATTGTATTGACGTGCATTAGATAATAAAAAACCGCTCTTAATTGAATGAGAGCGGTTTTTCGCGTATTTAGTTCAAATCTATCAAACGAGATCCTTATATCTGTTTTTCCCGAAGAATTTAGGGAGTATCAGCAGAGCTATCACGAGGCATATGAGCGAGAACGGCAGAGTGATAAGCGTGCTGACTGCAAGTCCGAGATCTCCTGTAAATCCTGCTACTATATATCCGAGCAGGCAGCATACGGCAACTGTAGATGCGTAAGGTACCTGAGTGCCTACATGCTTGAGGTGATCGCACTGTGCACCTGTAGAAGCGAGGATCGTTGTATCGGATATAGGTGATGAGTGATCTCCGAATACAGATCCGGCGAGCGTTGCCGATAATGTGGTGATGAGAAGTTCAGGTGCGGCAACTTCGCAGATCGCTATTATTATAGGTATGAGTATTCCGAATGTTCCCCAGGCTGTTCCTGTTGAAAATGACAGCAGACAAGCCACGAGGAATATGAGTGCAGGAAGTATTCCTACAGGAACACCTGAAGATTGTACGAGATCGGCTACGTATTCTCCTGTTGAAAGGAGTTCTCTGCATACTCCGCTTATGGACCATGCAAGAGTAAGGATCACACAGGCTGCAACCATTGAATTGATTCCCGGATTTATACAGCTGAAAAAGTCCTTAAAAGTCAGTACACGTCGTGCCATGAAATATATAAAAGCAAATATCAGAGATACGAAAGCTCCGAGGGCAAGAGCAGTGCCGGCGTCAGTATTTCCGAAAGCAGCGAACAGAGTAGGATTTTCTCCGCTCCAGTAACCTCCGACGTAAAGCATCGAAAGGATCGAAGCTGCGATGAGGAATAAGATCGGTATCACGAGATCGCAGATCTTTCCTTTTGTATTGCTGTTCTGTTCAAGAAATTCTTCTTCCTGCCTGCTCATGGCAACTCTTCCTTCGTGGATGCCCTTTTCTGCGAGAAGCTCTGCTTTGAGCATAGGACCGTAATCGGCGTTCTTTTTAAGAGATATGTAGAATATCATAAAAATAGTAAGTATCGCGTACAGATTCATAGGGATGGAAGATAAGAATGCTGTCATCCCGCTCATGCCGGCCGATTCCGGATAGTAGGACATTACTGAAGCTGCCCATGAAGAAATAGGAGCTATTATACATACAGGTGCGGCAGTGGCATCTATAAGATAAGAGAGCTTTTCTCTGGACATATTGAATCTGTCAGTTACAGGGCGCATTACAGTTCCCACAGTCAGACAGTTGAAATAATCGTCTATGAAAATAAGTATGCCGAGAAATACTGTGGCAATTGAAGCGCTTTTTTTGCTTTTCAGTTTTTTTACGGCCCATTCTCCGTAGGCTCGTGAGCCGCCGGCTCTGTTTATAAGAGCTACAAGAACACCTAAAAGGCAGAGAAATATGATCATACTGGTATTTTCAGCGAGCTTTCCGGTCATTAGTGAAACGGTGGTGTCAAACATACCAACGATATCGGTGCCGGTAGAAAATGCGTATATTGCCGTACCTGAAAGTATACCAAGTACAAGTGAAAATACAACTTCTTTAGTGATAAGTGCTAAGACTATGGCTACAAGCGGCGGCACTATTGAAAGTATGCCGACGCTTATGGATTCGAGTTCCATTTTATTTCCTCCTTATTCGTCTCCAATTTATGCTGATCCATGTGTTGATTATAGTACACGCCATGAAATTATAACATTATGCAGGTACAAAAGCAAATAAAATGGA
>UQNP01000064.1 GCA_900542385.1 uncultured Eubacterium sp. | reverse complement strand
CGTAGTAGTAATTGTTGAAATAGCCGTCATCAAAGCTGATAACTATGGGTTTTTTAGGCAGCTTGCCGTCACCTTCCACATAAGATATTACATCTTTCATGAATACAGGAGTATATCCTTTCTTTTTTATATAAGCCAGATCTTTTTCAAAGAGTTTCGGGGAAACGATGTAATCGCTGTCCTTATCATTTTTTTCGTTTATCGAATGATACATTATTATAGGAAGAGTGACTTCATCAGAGTCCGATACGTCTGAAGACGCCAATTGCTCCTCAAGGTAGAGATTGCCTTCGTAAAAAGGATATTTTCTTTCGTATGAATTTCCGCCGTCTGTGCTTATTACTGTGCATTTGTGTGAAGCCAGCAGTTTTGTAAGTGGATATATATCGATCCATATCTGTGAAAAATCCTTTTCTGTGTCCTCTTCAATCATAAGTCTGAGACCCACGTGAAGATAGGGTGAACTGAGATTGTTTTCGTTTTCTCTTATGCTGTAGCCTGTCTGTCCTGTATATCCTATCACATCTCCTGATGCGACACGTTTGCCTATATTCAGTTCTTCTGCGAAAGGAACGTCTTTTTTCAAATGTGAGTAAAAATAGTAGCGTTTGGCATCATAGCTTCTTATACCGATACACCAGCCGTCATACTGATCCCATTGGAGGGTTTCTATGATACCACCTTCAATTGCCGTTACAGGAGTACCTTCAGGCGTGATAAAATCATGTCCGAGGTGTTTTGAGCCGTGTCCGCAGCTTTTTGGTTTTCCGAAGTCATCGGAATCTGAATAATGAAATCCCTCGGCAATAGGGAAAAAGGATTTTATCCCATAGATATTTTTCCAGGAATATCCTTCGTTATTTTTGCCGGATATTTTTATCTGATATTCACCGAGTATACCGTTTAGGACAGCGCAGTACAGTTTGTTGTAATCCTCAAAGGAATCAAGATCTTTTGTCAGAGATGAGAGACTGGCGCCGCTTTTAAGTTTTTTGGCAAATATGTCCAAGTCTTTCTTATCGTATTTACTGAAATTTCCGTCGTATTTTGCTGCAAGATATGAAAGTGTATCTGTCCATTTGACGTGAACTGTGTCGTCATATGTATCGATATCTTTCTTCATTGCTTGTTTGAGGACTTTGTAAGGAATGTTGAAGTCTCTGCATTTAAAAGACTCGCTGCAGGCGGGCAGCTTTTCTGCTGCCAGTTTGGGAAAATCCGAAATAACGACAGAAAGAAAAAAAGAAGAACACATACATAAGACCAGCGAAAAAAAGAAAATGATCTTTATTTTTTTTCTGTTCATTATTACCTCCTATGATTGCTGTATGACTGCCAAAAATGCAGGATACAGAAAGCTGACAATTAAAAGTATGAAAATGCATCATGTTTTATGTGTATGCCGGTTGTGTTATAATTTGATTATCATTTGAGTGATGATTGGGAGGACACATATGAAAGCAGCATTTCACACATTGGGGTGTAAAGTGAATCAATACGAGACAGAAGCGATTTCGGAAGCCTTTGAAAAAAAGGGATATACCATAGTAGACGAACGTGATTTTGCTGACGTGTATGTTGTAAATACGTGTACGGTGACGTCAACGGCAGACAGGAAATCGAGACAGTATATAAGGCGTATGAAAAAGGTCAATCCCGAAAGTATCGTAGTTGTTGCCGGATGCTATGCTCAGATAAGTACTGATGAGGTGGCGCAGATAGAAGATGTAGATATAATAGTCGGCACCAGTGAAAAAAACAGGATAACTGATTTCGTGGATGAATACATTCAGCGTCGGGCAAGGCAGAGACATGTACGGGAATACGGCAGTCTGGACAGCTATGATGATATGGGGATGGTCACCAGCGCAGAGAACAGAACGAGGGCTTATGTAAAGATACAGGAAGGCTGTGACAGATTCTGTTCTTACTGTGTGATACCTTATGCCCGAGGTAAAGTGCGCAGCCGCGACCTGGAAGAGATAATGAAGGAGGTAAGATATCTTGTGGATGCAGGGTATAAGGAAATAGTCCTGACCGGTATAAATACAGCGCTTTACGGCATGGAGAAAGAAAATGGGGACGATAGTATTATATACGGCGTAGAAAAAGTCATAGCCGCAGTGAACGATATGGAAGGAGATTTTCGCATAAGACTCAGTTCTCTTGAGCCTGCTGTAGTAAATGCAGATTATGTTGTAAGGCTGTTGAAATACGATAAACTTTGCCATCATCTACATCTTTCAGCACAGAGCGGCAGTGATAAAGTTCTGAGGGAGATGAACAGACCTTACAGCAGAAAGCAGTACGTAGATATAGTTGAAGTTTTAAGAAAGGCTGATCCTCTCTACGGAATATCTACGGATATAATTGTGGGATTTCCGGGAGAAAAGGAACAGGATTTTGAAGAAAGTGCAGGGCTTGTCGAAGAGTGTCTTTTCTGCAAGACTCATATATTCAAGTATTCGAAGAGGCCTATGACAAAGGCGGCGTCTATGAAAGACCATGTGGCGCCTCAAGTTAAAAACAGAAGAAGTGAAATGCTTCATGATGTTGGACGGCTTTCTGCGAAAAAATTCTTTGATATGAACAAAGCCACTGTGCATGATGTTATTTTGGAGGAAAAATCCGAAGACGGCAGCATGGCTTTAGGTTATACAGAAAATTATATAAGGGTATACATACCTTTGGATCACAAAGAAACAAAACTGCCGGAAGGAATAGTTAAAGTAAGGCTTAAAGATATTTTTGCAGACGGTATGACGGGTGAGCTGGTCAAACAGGATATCTAAAGGTGCCGGCGCTTTAAAAAAATTGATTTATAAGTGAATAACGTATATAATTAATTAAAGAATGTTTAATTCAGGAAAGGAAGTGAAGCAATGGACGATTGCGTATTCTGCAAGATAGTATCCGGAGAAATTCCTTCAAACAAAGTGTATGAGGATGATAAGATACTGTGTTTTCACGATCTTGATCCGCAGGCGCCTGTTCATGTGTTGATAATACCTAAAAAGCATATAGCGTCTATGGATGATGTGAGCGAAGAAGATGCGGGACTTATGGGACACATAATGGTAAAGGTCAAGGATATAGCAAAAGAACTTGGTCTCGAAAATGGATACAGACTTGTAAACAATTGCGGCGAGGATGGATTTCAGACTGTAAAGCACATCCATTTTCATCTGCTGGGAAAGAGAAAAATGACATGGCCGCCGGGCTGATCTTCTGATATCAGAAAAAAATCTTGCATAAAGGGCTATAAAATAGTATAATAGCAACGTTATAGGCAAGCCGTTTATGGCTACAATGATTTAAATAAAGTCAGGAGGTGAAACGGTAATGGCACAGGTAATAGTAAGAGAAAACGAAAGCTTGGAGAGCGCACTTAAAAGATTCAAGAGATCATGTGCAAGAGACGGAGTTATGTCTGAACTCAGAAAAAGAGAGCATTATGAAAAACCAAGCGTAAAGAGAAAGAAAAAATCTGAAGCTGCAAGAAAAAAGGCTAAAAAATATTAGTATATCAATTATTTGACAGATAAGAGGTGTTTTAAGTGACCTTAAAGAAGAAACTGGATGACGACTTTAAGGAGGCTATGAAAAACAGGCAGACGGTCAGAAAAGAGACCATAAGTTTTGTAAGAGCCGCCATAAAACAATACGAAGTCGATAACAGAGAAGAGATCGACGATGCGGGGATTGCATCCATAATAGCAAAGCAGGTAAAGATGAGAAAGGATGCTCTTGCTGATTTTGAATCTGCCGGAAGAACCGATTTGCTGGATGCCTATAATGCAGAAATAGAGGTCCTTATGGATTATATGCCTGAACAGCTGACAGAAGAAAAGATAGATGAAATAGTCGGACAAACGGCATCGGAAATAGGCGTCGAAAAAGGAAGCGGAAAGGCTTCTATGGGAAAACTTATGGGCGCAGTAATGCCGAAAGTCAAAGGATCCGCAGACGGCGGAAGCGTGAAAGCGTCCGTTGAGCGGTTCCTGGGATAAACATCAATATACTTAAAGCTGACTACACAGCGCCGGTACATTATTGCCGGCGCTGTTTTAACTACGGGAGCATTTTATGTTTTTACCTATTTGCATGGAGGATATGAAGGAAAGAGGATGGGAGCATCCCGATTTTGTAATGGTTACGGGAGACGCCTATGTGGACCATCCGTCTTTCGGTACGGCGATAATAAGCCGTGTGCTGGAATCTCATGGCTATAAAGTGGCGATACTCGCGCAGCCTGACTGGAGAACGGCTGATGATTTCAAAAGATTCGGAGCTCCAAGACTTGGATTTATGATAAACAGCGGTAATGTGGATTCCATGGTAAATCATTACTCTGTGTTTAAACATAGGCGTAAAAATGATGCCTATTCTCCGGGAGGAGTTTCAGGCAGGCGTCCGGACAGGGCTGTGATAGTATATTCAAACAGAGCAAGAGAAGCGTATCCGGGGATCCCTGTAATAATAGGGGGACTTGAAGCCAGCCTCAGAAGACTGGGGCATTACGATTACTGGGATGATAAAGTAAGACGGTCCGTGCTTTTAGATTCAAAAGCTGATATCCTCATATACGGAATGGGGGAAAGAGCTGCGGTCGAGATAGCCGATGCTTTAGATGCGGGGATAGATATAAAAGATCTGGACTGGATAAGAGGGACATGTGTAAGAAAGAAGGATACGGAACTATTTGAAGATGATATAATACTTCCCGATTTTGATGATATAGTCAGATCAAAAAAAGCGTACTGCAGGAGTTTTGCCATGCAGTACAGGAGCAATGATGCGGTGACAGGCAGGAGAGTGCTGGAGAAATACAGAGAAGGCATCGTTGTTCAAAATCCGCCGCAGCCGCCTCTTGAAAGGGAAGAACTCGATGAAGTGTATGGCCTCGATTATATGAGGGATTATCATCCGGTATATGAGAAGGAAGGCGGAGTTCCGGCGATAAGAGAGGTCAAGTTCAGCATAACAGCTAACCGAGGGTGCTTCGGAGGATGTGCCTTCTGTGCCATAACCTATCATCAAGGCAGAGAAGTAAGGAGCAGGAGTACAGAATCCATAGTGGAGGAAGCAAGGAAGCTTACGAAGCTAAAGGATTTTAAAGGATATATACATGATGTGGGAGGGCCTACGGCAAATTTCAGGAAGCCCTCCTGTGCAAAACAAAAAAAGCACGGCATGTGTGAGAGAAAAGATTGTCTTTTTCCAAAACCGTGCCGGGAGCTTGAAGCTGATCACAGTGAATACATGGAAGTCCTCGATGCAGTGAGAAATGTGGACGGAGTTAAAAAAGTATTCATACGTTCAGGAATAAGATACGACTATCTGCTGGCAGATAAAAGCAATGAATTTTTAAAGCAGCTGTGCAGATATCATGTAAGCGGCATATTAAAAGTCGCTCCGGAGCATATCGCGGATGGAGTTTTAAAATGTATGCACAAGCCCGGCATGGAAGTTTTTGATGAATTCAAAAAAGAATATGAAGAAATGAATGAAAAGCTTGGATTGAAACAGTATATGGTGCCCTACTTCATATCTTCGCATCCGGGAAGCAGGCTTGAAGATGCGGTGGAGCTGGCTTTGTACATGAAAAAAACGGGGTTTATACCTGATCAGGTCCAGGATTTTTATCCTACACCGGGAACCTTGTCCACCTGCATGTATTATACAGGCATGGATCCGTTCACACTGAAGCCTGTGTACGTAGCAAAGACTGAGAAAGAGAAAAAGATGCAGAGAGCGCTGCTGCATTTTCATAAGAAGGAAAATCGTGAAATGGTGAAAAAAGCTTTGAAAGAAGCGGGAAGGCAGGAACTGGAGAGGGTTTTGATCCCGGAAAAACACAGAGGAAGAAAATGAGCAGTATATCAGATATCGCAGAGGCGTACAGGGAAGGCAAAAAACTTTATAAAGAAGTCTTGTCGCGGGAGGTATATCCGCATTTTATGATGACAGAGCTGTACGGTGAAAATAAGGGGGAAATTTTAAATACGGTCGCCGAAGGCGACAGCCTGGAATACATGGATCATCTTATAAAAGATAAGCATATGGCAAAAAGATTTCAGCTCATATATGTGGACCCGCCCTTCTTTTCAAAGAGCAGATATCAGGCGTCTTTCTGCGTGACCTCAAGGGATATGAAAAGGTCGCCGGTGATAAAAGTGGACGCCTATGATGACAGCAGATCAGGAAATATGCATGAATATCTGAAGATGATAACAGCGCGTCTGCTTATGATGAAAGAACTTTTAAAAGAAACCGGATGTATATGCGTACATTTGGACTGGCATGCCGTTCATTATGTAAAAATAATAATGGACGAGATATTTGGAAGAGAAAATTTTATAAACGAAATAATATGGACGTATAAATCAGGAGGAAGCAGCAGAAAAAGTTTTTCGAGGAAACACGATACGCTGCTGCTTTACGGCAGGAGCGAAAAGTATAAATTCAACCCTCAGCAGGAGAAGTCTTACAACAGAGATCTGAAACCTTACAGATTCAAAGGTGTTGAAGAATTCTGTGATGAAAAGGGCTGGTATACGAAAGTGAATATGAAAGATGTGTGGAATATCGACATGGTGGGAAGGACATCAAAGGAACGAACCGGATACGCTACGCAGAAGCCTGAAAAACTGATGGAAAGAATAATACGGGCGTGCAGCGATGAAGGAGATCTGTGCGGAGATTTTTTTGCAGGCTCGGGAAGCTTCGGCGTCGTTTGCGGAAGAGAAAAGAGAAGATTCGTTATGTGTGATAAAGGCGGGATAGCCCTGGCGGATGAGATCACACGATTGTCCAAAGAAAATATTTCATTCGGTGTGGAAAAGCATAGCAAAATATCGGATAAAAGTGATGATATCTGCGCAGAAGTCGAGATATCTTCAAATGGAAGTGAAGTGAGACTGAGAGATTATCGGTTTAATAAGAAAATATGCGGTATATCGGACAGTGAATTCATAAAATACATTGAGACTGACGGACTTTGTGCTGTCAAAGCATGGAGCGTCGATTTCGATTTTGACGGCAATGTACACAGAGCGGACAGATTGCTGGATGGATCTGCGAGAGACTTCAGCATCTGCAATGCCGCAGGCAGAGCCGTGGAGGACTCAAATATAAGTGTCGTATGTTATGATGTGCTCGGCAACAGCGCTCATATGGTGAAATATGCAAAAAGGAGATGAATGATGTACATAAAAAATAATACTGCAGGTGTCGTTTTCAGAGTTTTATTTTTAATAGTATGCGGAGCTGGTCTTGTTATGAGTCTCATATATTCCGGATTCAGCCTGTATTCGATAATGAGCGACTTTGCACTCGTATCAAATGCTCTGGCGCTTATTTACTTTGCATATTTGATAGTGGCAAGGCCAAGTTATGAAAGAGGCGTTTTTCGCGGAGCAGTAACCATCTATATGGTCATTACTTTTATAGTGTATTATCTGATGAATTTCGGAGCTGATGTTAATCCTGCTGATTCTCTTTCCCTGGCAGGGATGCTTTTGTATTTTATTTCACCGCTCATGGCATTTGCAGATTATCTGCTTTTCTGCAGGAAAGGCAGTTTTACTGCTTACAGTCCGGTGATATGGGCTGTGATACCTGTACTGTTCAATATTGCAGTGTATTTGATAAACAGATTAGGATTTTCAGTTGCAAGGATACCTTACTTCAATTTGCAGGGAATGAGTTTAATGGTTACATTGTTCGTATTTTTGGGAATAAGCTATCTGCTTTTTGTAGCAGATAATCTTTTTGCAGGAAGGAGACGTTAAAAGTTTGTACATGGCCCATCATTACCCGTATCAGGGCAATGATGGTCATTTTTTTCTGATATTCAGATATTTTTCTCTGGTAGCGAGACCACCGCGTATATGTCTTTCGGCTTTGTTGTTTTCCAACACTTCCTTTACTTCGGAAGCGAGGCCGGGATTTATCTCGTTGAGTCTTTCAGTAATATCTTTATGTACCGTTGACTTTGAAACTCTGAATTTTGCTGCTGTACTTCGCACAGTAGCACCGGTTTCGACAATATAGCGGGCGAGCTGCATTACTCGTTCCTCTATGTAATCTTTCATAATGTGACAGTTCACCACCTCGTAACGTATTAACTTTAGCAGTTAAAACAATATATGTGAGTTTTTTTGATAATATACTTACTTTGGTTTTTCAGTGTAATTTTTATTATCAGTGGTAAAAATAATGTATAACTGATAAAATGAAAGGAGCAGCGATGTTATATCGCGTCAGAGCTTATGAACTTTAGCGAAGAAGTAGGTATAGATCTC
Organism: uncultured Eubacterium sp.; assembly: GCA_900542385.1. Taxonomy (GTDB): domain Bacteria; phylum Bacillota; class Clostridia; order Peptostreptococcales; family Anaerovoracaceae; genus Lentihominibacter; species Lentihominibacter excrementavium. The sequence continues at coordinate 984 of UQNP01000064.1, read as the reverse complement.
GGAACGGCAAATGTATTGATATATGTAGATGGAAAGGGAATAGTTCTTCAGGAGCCGTCGGTGGTTGCCGTGAACAGAGATACTAAAGAGATCCTTGCAGTGGGCAGTGAAGCAAAACGCATGATAGGCAGAACACCGGGAAATATAGAAGCTGTAAGACCTCTGAGAGACGGTGTGATATCGGATTATGATATCACCGAGAAAATGCTGCAGTATTTTATAAAAAAGACCTGCGGAAGCAGCAGGTTTTTCAGACCAAGACTCATAGTGTGCGTTCCCAGCGGAGTAACGGAAGTAGAAAAAAGAGCGGTAAAAGAAGCCGCGATACAGGCGGGAGGACGTTCCGTATATCTTATAGAAGAGCCGGTAGCAGCAGCTATAGGAGCAGGGATAGATATCACGGCTCCGGAAGGCGTAATGGTCATAGATATCGGAGGCGGGACGACAGATATAGCGGTGATATCCATGGGAGGCATAGTATCGAGTACATCTGTTAAAATGGCGGGAGATAAATTTGATGATTCCATAGTCAAATATATAAGAAAGAAGTACAGACTGTTCATAGGCGAACCTATGGCGGAAAAACTGAAAAAGGAGATAGGGGCAGCTTTCAAAGGAGAAGAAAGCCTGACGACTCTATGCAAAGGAAGAGATCTTGTTACAGGACTTCCGCGTACCATAGAGGTATCATCTGCGGAGATAAGAGAAGCCCTTGAAGAGCCGGTGGACATGATATGTGAAGCTGTTCACGGAGTGCTGGAAAAAACACCTCCGGAGCTTGCAGCAGATATAGGAGAGGCCGGCATAATAATAACAGGAGGAGGGGCGTACCTCAGAGGACTAGACAGAAAGATAGAGAGGAAAACCGGCATCAAGACAAGAGTAGCTCCTGAAGCTGATTTCTGTGTTGCAAAGGGTACAGGGGAATCTTTGAAGTATATAGATGTCATAAGTAAGAACAGCCTGAACAGAAAAGACACGTAT
>UQNP01000063.1 GCA_900542385.1 uncultured Eubacterium sp. | reverse complement strand
TATAACACCACAGATGCTGCCTGAAAACATATCGGTATATCACTCGAAAAGCAGCCTCGATATACCCGTAGCATCTTCAACTCCGGCCGATCAAAACATTGATTTCGACAATTTCGAATCTCTTGAGGCATTCATCGAACAATGTGAGTCAAGCTTGGTAAACAAACTTTATCCAAAATATCACAGCTCTTATAAACTGGCTATGAAATTGCAGATTTCCCAGAGCAAGGCCAACAGAATGATACAAAAATATATCCGCAGAGAAAAATAAAAATCATGAGAGCTTCTCACGGGCTTTCATGATTTTTTAATATATTACTTTTTCAATGTAATTCTTTCTTACACCCTGCGATGCGGTGGCGTAGACGAGGGCTCCGTAAGCTATATCAAATTCCAGTATATCTCCCGGTTTCAGATCCTCACCGCAGTCTTCGATATCAAGTATCGTGTGATCACTTGACGCGCCGATGACTTCGATACCCTCTTTTCTTGGGAATATATCTTCCACAGAGCCATAATCCGCTTTGCCTATGGCAACTATCGCTCTTTTCCTTATTCCTCTGTCCTCAAAGGAAGGCTTTCTGCCAAAAGCATCTACAAATATATTTCCGACAGGATATGTGGGTTTGTCCTTCACTTCGACTATTTCGGCGCTTAGGGTAAATACATCACGATACATACGGTCCATCTGTATGCCCCAAAGCTCCGGAAGATCTCTTGCCAGCAGCACCGCTTCTCCTATCCTGAGAAGATTTATCCTTTCAGGAAGTTTTCCTTCAAAAAATAAAGGAAGGCTGCTTGTACCTCTTTCAGTTATGAACTCGAGCTCGCGTCCAATCATCTGTTCTATTTTTTCTGCGGTTCTGACCAGATTCCCCAGATTATCCGAAGTAGCCTCCACCGCTCCATAGCATCCCAAGTTCGTTCCTATGCCTGCCAGTTTCAAATTGCGCATACCATTTTCCACACGCACAGCAGCCTCTATAAGCTCTTCTTCGTCCCAGAAGCCTTCACGCAAATCTCCTTCATCAGCCATAAGTATCACTTTATGTTTTCTGTCCTGCAACCCCGCCTGTCTGTTCAGCTCTTTCAGCACGTTCATCTCGCTGTTAAGACTTATATCCGTCTCCCTTACGACCTCTGCGGCTTCGCTTATCATCGGTATCCTTATCATCATTATCGCAGCGTTGAGGCCTTTTTGACGAAGTCCCCGCAGATGTTCAAGTCTTGATGATGCTATAATGGTGCAGCCAGCCTTTTCAAACTGCTCCACACATCTGAAAAGACCGCTGCATCCCTTTATCACTCCTGCCATTTCAATGCCTCTGTCTCGGCACATCATCAGCATCCTTTCTATATTGTCCCTCAGTTTATCCAGATCCGCGTCAAGTCTGGGATAACGTCTGAAACTCATTCCTCTTCCCTCATCGCACCGTTGGTCCTTCTTATCTTCCTCGTGGTGGTTTTTTCAAATTCTATGTCTCTGAGCTTGAATCTTTTTACTCTCTTGTAGTTGCTGGTTTTATCATTTACCTTTTCTATTTCATCTTTTATAACTTTTCTGATATCCTCCTGCGAAACATCCCTGCCGAATTTATCGTAAAATGTTTCAAAGCTCGGATATATTTCCGCGCATACTACAGTATCGCCGCTTTTTTTATCTATTATTCCGTATACGATGACTTCTTCTATATACGGACTCTCAAGAAGAAGATATTCTATCTCTTCAGGGAATATATTCTTTCCGTTTTTAGTTACGATCACATTTTTCTTTCTCCCGCAGATATAGAGGAAGCCTTCATCGTCAAAACGCCCGAAATCCCCGGTATACAGCCATCCGTCCTTCAAAACCTCCGCTGTTGCTTCCGGGTCTTTGTAATATCCTATCATCACTGAAGGACCTTTGCATATTATCTCTCCTATACCATCTTCATCAGGCTCAAAGATCCTCACCTCCGTTCCCGGCATAGGAGGTCCTACCGATTCAGCTTTGCTGTAGTAATCTCTGTTCACCGCTATTATAGGAGCATTCTCAGTCATTCCGTATCCCTGGATCATAGGTATGCCTAAAGCTTCGTAATCTCTTATCACCTGCGGATTTATAGCTGCACCGCCGGCGATAAATAAAGCAACATTCCCTCCAAGCGCATCATGGACCTTCGAAAATATCTTTCTCATCCTGCCTATGTTATTGAACATTTTTGTCTTTCTGGATATGTTCATCATCAAAGACATCTTTTTCGCTGCCCCCGACACCTCTGCCTGCTTCCACACTTTCTTATGCATGGTCTCAAAAACCGCCGGCACTCCAAGCATCACAGTCGCCTTCGATTCTTTCAGATTCTGCTGTATATACCTGAGTCCTTCGCATATCGCTATGGTCATTCCCTGATACAGGCCTGTAAACACATGGCATGTAAGCTCATAGGTATGATGCATAGGCAAAACAGACAGCCCTATTCCCTGCTCCCTTATCTTTACATATTTAGACATATTGTAAACGTTGGCTGAAATGTTTTTATGGGATAACATTACGCCTTTCGCCATTCCTGTAGTGCCGGATGTAAACAAAAGCGCGCACATCGCTTCCCTGTCTATTTTCATATCTGTGAAAGCTTTTTTGCCCTCAACGAGCATATTCCTGCCTTCTTTTATAAGATCATCCCAGTTCAATATGTCTTCGTCAATGCTGCCTCCGTTCATCTTTATTTTGAGCTTAACGTTTTTTATGCCTTCGAGCGCATCGAGTATACGATCTTCAGTCTTGGCTGAAAAAACTACCACATCAGCCTCGGAACGAGCCAAAAGATTGTGTATCTCATGAGAAGGAAGCTCTTTGTCGAGGGGAACGGCAACACTCATACCGTTTACAGCCGCAAGATAAGTAACGACCCATTTATAGCTGTTCTCCCCTATTATCGCTATCTTCTTTCCTTTAAGTCCTAACTCTGTAAAATAGGTGCCCAGGCAGTCTATATCCGATTTCAAAGTCTTATAAGTGATCGGCATATATTCTCCGCCCTGTATCTCTTTTTCGAGAAAAGCGGTCTTATCTCCGAAAAGTTCGGCGCTGGAATCTATCATATCCTTGAGATCGCTGATCTCTCTCATTTCGTACAGTACGTCTTTGTATTTCTTGCTGTTCAATCATCTTTCCTCCCGTTCGTCTCCATGTATTCCTCAAGAAGCTCTGCGGCATCTTCTACGCACCCGTCGCAGCTTCTGAGCACAACTCCTGTGTCAACGCCTTTTATTTCCCTGCATATAATGGACTGATTCTTTTCGATGAATTTCTGTGTCAGCTCCTTCATCTTCTTGTAACATATCCTTTTCGTGGACGGGTTATTAAGATCTCCATCAGATTCATTCATACCGATCACTGCCGCCATCGCCGACACAGCTCCGCACGTTCCCATAGTGCCCATGCCGAAGCCGTAAGCTTCCATGGTCTTGAAAATCTCCTTTTCGTCAATTCCCAGTCTGTCAGCAAAGGCACATGCTACAGCCTGGGCGCAGTTGTATCCTTTCCTGTGATTTTCTACTGCTTTTACTGCAATATCCGACATACAATCATTCCTTTCCCTCATATTTTTTCGCCAGTATCCTTCCTACATACACTCCGCTGGCCGATGCCTGCGAAAGCGAATGCGTCACTCCCGACCCATCGCCGAGAGCATATAAACCATCTATTTTAGTCTGAAGATTTTCATCTACTTCGACTTTTGAATTGTAAAATTTTACTTCCACTCCGTAAAGCAGCGTGTCTTCGTTTGCTGTTCCCGGAGCTATCTTATCAAGGGCATATATCATCTCTATGATATTATCAAGCTGCCTCTTAGGTATAACGAGACTCAGATCACCCGGAGTTGCTTTGAGCGTAGGACGCGTAAAGCACTTTTCCATTCTCCTCTCGCTGCTTCGTCTTCCTTTCACAAGGTCTCCGAATCTTTGCAGCAGGACACCGCCTCCCAGCATATTGGACAGTTTTGCTATGGACTCACCATACTCGTTGCTGTCTTCAAAAGGCTCTGTGAATCTATTTGAAACAAGGAGTGCAAAATTCGTATTTTCAGTCCTGAGCGCTTCATCTGCATAGCTGTGTCCGTTTACCGTCACTATCCCGTTTGTATTTTCAGCGACCACTTCTCCGTACGGATTCATGCAGAAAGTCCTGACCATATCATTGTACTTATCTGTCTTGTAAACGATCTTGCTCTCGTACACATCATCCGTTATATGTTTGAATATCTCGGCAGGAAGCTCAACTCTTACACCTATATCTACTCTGTTTTTCTTCTGTTTTATTCCGAATTCATCACAGATACCCGATATCCATTTCGATCCGGATCTTCCCGTTGCAAGCACCAGATCCCTGCATCCGTATCTGCGTCCGTCATCGGTCAGCACGACGAAGGTGCCGTCATCCTCTCTTTTTACACTTTCTATGGAGGTATAGAATTCCATATCCGTCTTTTTTTTGCAGTACTCGAAGATCCTCTCAAGTATCTTTACATTGCGGTCAGTACCAAGATGTCTCACTCTCGCCTCCAGCAGATGAAGATCGTTTCTCAAAGCTACTGTCTTAAGCTCGGAGCTGGCCGTAGAATACAGCTTGGCGTCAGCTCCTCCAAAGCCGCATAAAACTTCATCCACATACTCCATCAGTTCCATCGCCTTACCGCGCCCCACATAATTATGGAGATCTCCTCCGAACTGCGTAGTAATATTGTATTTCCCATCGGAAAGAGTTCCTGCTCCGCCGTATCCGTTCATTATATGGCACGGACTGCACTTGAGACATTTTTCAGAGCCCAGCTTTATCGGGCATTGTCTGTTTTCAAGCGGAGCTCCTTTATCTATCATCAGCACAGAAGCATTCACATCGAGTTTGGTCAGCTCGTATGACATGAATACTCCGCTCGCACCTGCTCCCACTATAATAATGTCGTACTTCTTCATCTGTACCTCATTTCTACAAAAAAACGGCACAGTCCCTCGGAACTGTACCTTTATCATCCGCCGTATCTATATTTCTTCTACCGCCAGCTTTTCGAACTCAGCCACGACTTTGCTGAACTCTTCATCGTCTTCTATATCTATCAGCTCATAATCTTCTTCGTATTCCTTATAGCCGTAGATATAAACATCCTCTGTTCCCAGCGGATTAAGGGCGATATATTCTTTTCCCAGCGCATCGAACACTCCCAGGATCCCGCATTCTTCCTCTTTGCCATCGTCGAATTCAAGAGTGAGAATATCCTCTTCGTCGTAACCGTACAATTCTTTTTTATCTGCCATTGGTTTCCTCCGTGATATTAAATAATTTGACTTACAGCTTTACTATAACATCATGAGGAATTTTTCGCAACAGAAAATAAGGAATACAGCCCTTACTCCCGTGATGGCTGCCCTGCACCGCTGTGAAAATACTCCCATACGCTTTTAGCTGCTTTTGAATTCATACCGGGTGCATTTTCAAGCTGTTCCTCAGACGCAGATTTTATGGACTCCACGCTTTTAAAATGTTCGAGCAGATTTTTCCTTCTCACCGGTCCTATACCTTCTATTTCATCCAGTACCGAACCGGAAACATTACGATTCCTCACATTCCGGTGATATTCTATTGCAAACCTATGCACTTCCTCCTGAAGCCTGCCTATATATTTGAACAGCAGTGTCTTACCTTCGAGGGGGATCTCACAAAACTCGCCGTTCTCCGAATCCGCTGCTCTGTAAACAAGACCTTTCGTCCTATGCTTATCATCTTTCACCATTCCTACTACAGGTATATCAAATCCAGAAGCGCAGAGCACTTCAATAGCGGCGGAAACATGTCCTTTTCCGCCATCCATGAATATTATATCAGGCAGGACTTCAAAAGCTTCATCACCTTTGAACACGCGTGCAAATCTCCTTGTCAGCATCTCTTTCATAGATGCGTAATCGTCCTGCCCTTCCACTGTCCTTATCCTGAATTTCCTATATCCTTTTTTATCAGCTTTAAGACCATCGAACACCACCATGGCTCCTACAGTGTCCACTCCGTTCGTATTCGATATATCGTAAGCTTCCGACCTGTATTCTCTTCCGCTGTATTCTCCCCTTTCATATCCCATCTCATTTAAGATATCAAAGATCTCTTTTCCAAGAGAGAATTTTCTCTCTTTTGCCGCTTCCGCCCTTTCGTCTATGGTTTTGACCATTTCGACCACATCTTTTGCTGCCATGTCGACAAGAGCTTTCTTCTCCCCTTTCTGAGGGCGTCCGATCTTAACATGGTGACCTGCAATGCTGGAAATATATTTTTCAAGCACTTCCCTGTCATCAGGCAGGTGTGTCAGCAGTATTTCCTTCGGAAAACTGGTCATCTGACTGTAATGCTGATTTATAAAGGCGGAGACGAGTTCTTTCTTTTCTTCTCCCAGACTCGTCTCCATCTCATAGGTCTCTCTTCCGGTAAGCTTGCCTTCTCTTACGAAAAATACCACTATATGGACTTCTTCCGAGCCCTTTGCCGGTATCACTATATCTATGTCAGTATCCTGGTGCATCACAACCCGCTGAGTAGCAGACAGGGATTTTGCCGCTTCTATATAATCCCTGTAACGCGCGGCTTCTTCAAATTTCAATTCTTCAGATGCTTCCGCCATTTTTCTCTTTAGTTCTGCAAGTATTTTCCCGTTTTTGCCTGCAAGGAACTCTCTTGCCCCCTGCACGCTCTCGGCGTATTTTTCCCTGTCAACAGAGCCGCTGCATATTCCGCGGCACTGGTTTATATGATAATTTAAGCACGGCCTGAATCTTTTCGGAAAAGACTGTGCGGAGCATCTTTTCAAAGAAAAGCTGTCATTGAGAAGATCCACTATCATATTTACGGCCCCTACATCGCTGTATGGACCGTAATATTTTCCTCCGTCTTTTTTCATCCTTCGCGTCTTTATCACGCGCGGAAATTCTTCATTTGTTATCTTTATATAAGGATAGGTCTTGTCATCCCTTAAAAGGATGTTATACTTCGGTCTGTACTTCTTTATCAGATTGCATTCCAGTATGAGGGCTTCCATTTCACTCCCGGCAGTAATATATTCAAATTCAGCTATCTGGCTCACCATACTGCGGACTTTAGGCGCCATGTTCCTGCTCGACTGGAAATACTGTCTTACACGGTTTTTAAGCGATACAGCCTTACCGACGTATATTATCTTCCCCAGCTTGTCCTTGTGCATATATACTCCCGGGCAATCCGGAAGGTTTTTAAGATTTTCTTTTATATCAAACATTTCTGTCAAAAGGATTTCTTTCCTTCTCCCATTCGCGCCGCCTTACATTTCTCTGCCGCTGAGCGCGTCTCCTCTTATTCTTTCTGTAATTCATCCTCTTTATGATCCTTACTATTATCATAAAAAGAATTACAGCCGCCGCAAGACCTGCAAAGAAAAACAACCGATCCTCATCAGCTATCCCTATATATGAAAGTATGCCTCCCTCATCAACATTTTCTAAGGCTATGAGCGGTGAGGCAGCCACCGCTTCTCCATCTCTGTTTACGGCAGTGATCGTTCCTACTTCCGTTCCCTTTTTGATAGGAGCTTTCAGATCTTCGTCTATATCGGTTTTAAGCGATATATTCTTGCGGTCATAACCTTTGTTCAGCGTGATATCAAAGTCTTCTTCAACGCCTACATTCACAGCCCTTTTATCTCCTCTTGAAACTCTCTCTTCAGCTAAGACCTTACCGCCTTCGGCCGCTTTATACGTATAGTATTTCGAAAATCCGTAGTCCCACAGCTTTATCGTTTCTGAAAATCTCTGTTCCCTTCCTGAGTTGAGATTAACGACGATAAGCTCCGTATCATCTTTTTTTGCCGAGCCGCAGAAGCAATATCCCGCCACGCTCGTAGTACCTGTTTTTATTCCTGTAGTTCCCTCGTAAAGTCCAAGACACGGATTTGTGGATTCTATATTCCTGGCCTCGGATTTATTCGTGGTCGGTATCCTGTACTCCGCAGTGGACACTATTTTTCTGAAGGTATCGTTCTTCATGGCCTCCCGCGCGATCATCGCTATATCGTAGGCCGTCGTTCTGTGATTTTCCTGTCCCGCATAATTCATGCCGTTAGGATTTGTGAAACTGGTATTCTTCGCTCCGCACTCCTTTGCCCTTTCATTCATCATATCGCAGAAGGTCTCCATATCACCTCCTGCAGCAAGAGCCAGGACTTCCGCAGCATCGTTGGCCGAGCCGACCATCATTGCGTAAAGCAGCTGTTCCACCGTAAATCTTTCATCCGCTTTAACCGCTATGTTTTCCCCGGCGCCGTCGTAGTCCTCAGCTACGGTGATCTCATCGTCAAGATCCATGTTCTCCAGGACTACCAGACATGTGAGTATCTTCGTTATGCTGGCGGGATCACGTCTTTCTTCTGCATTTTTTTCATACAGTATCTCACCGCTTCCTCCGTCTATCATTATGACGGATGTGCCTTCCACGTCAGGGGCATCTTCCCAGTCTATCTCCGCTGAAGATACCATCCTTCCGTCTTTGGAATTATTATCTGCCGCCGCAAAAGACGGCACTGCACCCGTAAGGGCCAGTGCCGCAGTCATTATTAAAAGTATGATTATTTTTGTTATTTTTTCGATCCTGTAAGTCATATTTTATATCCTGCTGTATTCTTTACTTTCCGAACAAAAAATCCGCAAGCTCAAATCCGCTGTCGAAATACATTCCCTTTTCTCCCGATCTCTCACAGAAACATTTATCTTTATCGTACGGCTGCTCATTTGCGCTGTCGTATATCACAAAGGGCACCGGTGTTGCTGAGTGTGTCCTTATGGCAAGAGGAGTTCTGTGATCAGGCACCACCAGGACCTTGAAATCTTCTCCTGCAGCCTTAAGGTGATCGACTATCGGTTTGAGAATTTTTTCATCTATGCTTTCAAGACACTGTATCTTGCCGTCACGGTCTCCCTGATGAGAACACTCATCGGGACCTTCAAGATGCATGTAAACAAAATCCATTCCGTTTTCATACTCTCGTATAGCTGCCTGAGCCTTGCCGTCAAAATTAGTGTGCAGCGTTCCCGTCGCTCCTTCAACATCCACTGAATTAAGACCTGCACATATGGCTATGCCTTTTATAAGATCCACGGCAGATATAGCAGTTCCTTTTATTCCGTATTTATCATAGAAGGATGACAGCTTAGGCTTTCTTCCCTGTCCCCATATCCATATGGTATTGGCAGGATTAAGCCCCTTCTCTATACGCGCTTTGTTCACAGGATGATCTTTTAATATATCATAGCTCTTCTTCATCATATCAGTTATGAATCCTGCGC
>UQNP01000062.1 GCA_900542385.1 uncultured Eubacterium sp. | reverse complement strand
CATACCGCCCGCTGGTGGTATCTCTCAGTACGACAGCGTACATAACTTTACCCTTTTGCTCGCAGGCGGATACCAGGGAGGCGTTGTTCCATTCCCATGTCCCTGTCTTACCAGCAAAAACGCCCAGTTTCGGATACTTCTTCTTCGCGACAAAATAGTTCGTAGTCGCTACCAGCCTGGACTTCTGCTTATTGGTCTTTGCCAGCCTATAGATCTCAGTGCTGCAAGCTTTCTTAATAGCACTGTTCTCCATAGCTGCTTTGGTAATCAAAGCCATATCGTAAGCGGAAGAATAGTGGGAACTTGCCTTCCATCCGTGCGGATTAGAGAAGTTGCTTTCCTTACAGCCCAGTTCTTTGGCCTTTTTGTTCATCAGCTTGGCAAATTTTGACTTGCTGCCAGAAACGCCGATAGCCAGTGCCACAGCCGCATCGTTACCGGACGGCAGAAGGGCTGCATAGAGTAAATCTTTCACCTTCATTTTTTCGCCAGTTCTTAAATTCGCTGTAGATCCTCCAGTATTAGCTGCCGTCTTGGTTACAGTCACCTTGTCATTCAGCTCCAAATGGTCCAAAGCGACCAACGCGGTCAGCAATTTCGTGGTGCTGACAGGATCCCTCTTGTAATGAGCATTTTTTGAATACACAATTTTACCGTTATCAGCATCCATCACCACTGCACTTCTTGCGGATATCGTCGGTTTTGTCACTGCAGCACCATATGCACTCACAGTCGATAGGCCCATGGTCAAGATCAAAACCACAGCCGCTATTTTCATCGATAATCTTTTCTTTGTTTTCACGTTCTTTGCTCTCCCTTTCGTAAAAAACGAGTGTATGACGGAGCATCGCTCCTATGCACTCATGTCGCCCACAAGGGGCGACTCTTCGCAAGGTACGTTCTTTGAAACATAGGAAACCCGTCCTTCGGACGATATTTCCTATGTTATAAAACGCAGAAAAAGAGGAACCAAAAATTCCTCATTATCTGCTTACCTGTATCTTCTATTTTATCCTAATATGAAGTGGTCTGCAAGAGCAAAACCGCTGTCATAGTAACTTCCAATTTCTCCCGATTTTTCATTGAACTGTCTGCTTTCATCGGCAGGTTTTTCCGCTGTACTGTCATAGACGACAAAAGGAACCGGCGTAGAAGAATGGGTTCTGATCGCAAGAGGTGTTCTGTGGTCCGGCACCTCCAGGACTTTGAAGTCTTCTCCATCTGCACGCAGGGCTTCTACGATAGGTGCGAGCACCTTATGGTCAATGTCGTGAAGACACTTAAGCTTTCCTTCCATGTCTCCCTGATGAGAACATTCGTCTGGTCCTTCCAGATGGACATAGACGAAATCCTTGCCGTCTCTGAACTCTCTGATGGCAGCATCAGCTTTGCCTTTAAAATTGGTGTGCAGGGTTCCTGTAGCGCCTTCTACATCTACAGAAGAAAGTCCTGCACAGATGGCGATGCCTTTGATCAGATCCACCGCACTGATAGCCGTACCGGTCAGCTGATATCTGTCATAAAAAGAAGATAACTGCGGTTTCTTTCCCTGTCCCCAGATCCACAGGGAATTAGCAGGGTTGAGCCCCCTCTCGATTCGCGCCTTGTTGACAGGATGATCTTTCAAGATATCGTAACTCTTTTTCATCATAGCTGTGATAAATTCACAGCCTTGGCCTTTTGGCAAATGATCGCCCACTCGCTGCTCCAACACGTCGTGAGGCGGTGTCAGTTCATAGTCTGTTCCACCATTGTGTACGATCATGCAGTGTCTGTAGCTGACTCCTGTATAGAACTTTATATTTTCGTCTTCGAAAGCTTCATTTACCGCCTTGATAAGCTCATCGGCCTCCTCGGTGCTTATATCTCCGGAGCTGTGATCCGTTATTATCAGATCTTCGTAATCACCGTCGCCTGTCAGTGTAATGAGATTTGTTCTGAAAGCCACATCAGTATCAGACATATCTATGCCGATACTTGCAGCTTCAAGAGGAGATCTTCCCGTAAGATATACGGAAGGATCATAACCCATTACCGAGAGGTTTGCAGCATCGCTGCCCGGTGCCACTCCAGGAGGTATGGTCTTTACCATTCCCACCTTGCCCCTGTGTGCAAGTTCATCTATGTTCTTCAGGTCTGCCGCTTCAAGTGGTGTTTTTCCTCCAAGCTCAGCTATACTTTCATCTCCTGCTCCATCAGGAACCAGTATCAGGTACTTCATTATTTGTTTTCCTCCTGGAATTCCTTCATGAATTCTATCAGAGCATCCACACCTTCCATAGGCATTGCATTGTAAATGCTGGCACGCATACCGCCTATAGATCTGTGTCCGTTGAGATTATGAAGGTCTCTCTTCTTTGCTTCAGCAACGAATTTCTTGTCAAGATCAGCATCACCCGTAACGAATACTACGTTCATAAGCGATCTGTCTTCCTTTTCAACAGGGCATTTGTAAAGCGTGCTGTTGTCTATAAAGCTGTAGAGTTTTTCCGCTTTTTCTACATCTCTCCTGTGCATTTCAGCAACTCCGCCCATATCTTTTATGTACTTGAACACTTCGCCTGCTATATATATGGAGAAGCAGTTAGGCGTATTATAAGTGGAGCCGTTGTCAGCATGCACTTTATAATCAAGATATGTCGGAACATTGCTCTTAGCATATCCTATAAGGTCTTCTCTCATGATCGCTATAGCTATGCCGGCAGGCGCTATATTTTTCTGAACTCCCGCGTATATAAGTCCGAATTTACTTACATCTATCTCTTCTGACAGTATGCAGGAAGACATATCTGCAACGAGAGGAATATTTCCTGTATCCGGTATATACGGATAGTGAGTACCGTATATCGTGTTATTGAATGTTATATGTACGTAGTCCGCATCAGGTCTGAAATCTTCCCTTTTAACTTTAGGTATGTATGTGAAAGTAGAGTCTTCCGATGAAGCCACTATCTTTATATCACCGAATTTTTCAGCTTCTTTTGCCGCTTTTTTAGCCCATGTACCTGATACTATATAATCTGCTTTGCCTGATTTTCTCAGCAGATTAAGCGGTACCATGGCAAACTGGAGAGTGCCCCCGCCCTGTATGAACATCACCTTATAATTGTCAGGAATGTTCATTATGTCTCTAAGATTTTTCTCTGCATCTTCAAGTATAGCTTTGAATTCAGCCGATCTGTGGCTCATCTCCATGACCGATTCGCCGCAGCCTTTGTAGTTGGCAAGATTTGCAGCCGCATCCTCTATTACTTTGATAGGCAGCATCGACGGACCTGCCGAAAAATTATAAGCTCTTTTATTACTCAATTATGTCACCTCCGCTTTCCAAACATATCATAATTTATATCACTTTGAGCACAATCAAAAAACCCTTATTTTAGATTCAATTATATCACTTTACGATACCGAGGTAAAGTGATATAATATTCGATAAATTAAAAATTTTAAACATTGCAGAGAGAGGAAAAAAAGATGTACAAAATAGGAACTTTAAACAAAATTTCACCGGTAGGCCTGGCGCGTTTTACCGATGACTATACCGTTACCGAGAACATCGATGAAGCTAACGGAATAATTTTAAGAAGCTACAATATGCATGAGATGGACTTATCAGAAAATCTTCTTGCAGTCGGAAGAGCCGGAGCCGGTGTAAACAACATTCCCCTCGATAAATGCGCAGAGCAGGGCATCGTCGTTTTCAATGCTCCGGGAGCAAACGCCAACGCAGTGAAGGAGCTCTGCCTTGCAGGTATGCTCATGGCAGCAAGAAATGTTCCTGCCGGTCTTGAGTGGGCTGCAACTCTCAAAGACACGGAAGGCGTGGGAAAAGCTGTGGAAAAAGGCAAAGGGCAGTTTGCCGGAACAGAGATAAAAGGAAAAACTCTCGGTGTCATAGGTCTTGGCGCCATAGGAGTGCTGGTAGCCAATGCTGCCGAAAACCTCGGTATGGATGTAATCGGATATGATCCGTTCCTTTCGGTAAAAGCTGCTCACTCACTCTCCAATACCATAACTATAACAGATGCGCTCAAGGACCTCTATCCTGTATGCGATTACATATCCATACACGTGCCTGCTACAGATGATACCGCAGGAATGATAAATGCTGAAGCTTTCGCCCAGATGAAGGACGGAGTCGTATTCCTCAATTTTGCAAGAGACAAATTGGTAAACGATGCTGATATGCTTGCAGCTTTAGAGAGCGGAAAGCTCAGAAAATACGTTACCGACTTTCCTAACGATACAGTTATCGGAAAAGACGGCGTCATAGCTATACCTCATCTCGGCGCATCTTCGGCCGAAGCAGAGGATAACTGCGCAGTTATGGCGGCAAATGAAATAATGGACTACATCGAAAACGGAAACATAACAAACTCCGTAAACATGCCGGCATGCACGCTGGGACCTAAGAAAGCTACGAGAATATCGGTGATATCCAAAGCCGATGCAGGAGCTCTTGAAAAAGTTGCAGCTGTCGCTGACGGAGATGTGATAAACAAGACAAGAGGAGACTACGCCTATACTCTGGCAGAAACTTCAGGGGATGTAGATGCTTCCGCTATAGAAGGCGAAGGTATAATAAGAGTAAGGATCCTCAAGTAAAAAACGGACTATAGGTCAAAAAAAGTTGGCAAAAACCGATACAACCATTGTAATTTAAATGGTCGTACCGGTTTTTCTTTTTGGGAAACAAGATACGGCTATCATCTACGTTATGAATTTTGACGATTTTGACGATAATACGAGCCGCATATGCTCAGTGTCAACATTTATAATATCGCAAGCGATAACAAATAGCTTTTCACGATATTCCAATCAAAAAATCCTCTAAAAAATATCGTGAAAGCTCCGATTCCGAATTTCACGATAAAACAGGTCGTCGTAATGTGCTTGTCAAACGTGTCTCCGTTCACACCGGACCCGAATCATGGGACAAAAACAAAAACTTTCAAGGACGCATACCCTGCGTTTCTTGAAAGTTTTTTATCGCTTTTATTACAGCATAAGGACTGCTGCGGTGTGCACTATGAATGCCGCCGCCCAGGCAACGGCACACTGACCGATCACTACGCCAAAGGCCCATTTGCCGCCAAGCTCACGCTTTATGGATGCTATCGCTGCGACACAAGGTGTATACAGCAGGCAAAACACTAAAAGTGCCAGGGCCGAAGCCGTCGTTATGCTGCTGACGATAGCCGCTCCTGATCCAAACAATACCGAAAGAGTCGATACCACGCTTTCCTTAGCCATAAATCCGGTTATCAGAGCCGTTGATATCCTCCAGTCGCCAAAGCCAAGCGGTATGAAAATCGGAGCAATGATGCCCGATACTGACGCAAGCATACTGTCACGCGAATCGGAGACAACGTTCATATGTATATCGAAAGTCTGTAAAAACCAGATAACTATAGTCGCTATGAATATAACTGTAAACGCTCTCTGGAGAAAATCTTTCGCCTTTTCCCACAGAAGCCTCCATACATTTCCCATACCCGGCATCCTGTAGTTAGGCAGCTCCATAACAAAAGGCACCGGCTCTCCCTTAAACATCGTACCTCTCAGCAGGAATGCGACCAGTATGCCTACAACTATTCCGGTAAAGTAAAGCCCGACCATTATAATGCCTCCTTTTCCCGGAAAGAAAGCTGCCGTAAAAAACGCATATATAGGCAGTTTTGCCGAACAGCTCATGAAAGGAGTGAGCAGTATGGTCATTTTCCTGTCTCTCTCAGAAGGCAGCGTCCTGCTCGCCATGACTCCAGGCACAGTACATCCAAAGCCTATCAGCATAGGAACTATACTCCTTCCGGAAAGACCTATCTTTCTCAAAAGCTTGTCCATGACAAAGGCTACCCTCGCCATATACCCGCTGTCCTCCAATATCGAAAGGAAGAAAAACAGCGTCACTATTGTAGGAAGAAAGCTGAGCACACTTCCTACCCCATTGAATATACCGTCTATGACAAGGGAATGTATCACGTCATTTACTCCTGCGGCCGAAAGGGCGCTGTCTGTAACCTCTGTCAGCGCAGTTATCAGCATATCCAATAAATTGGATAATGCTGCACCGATCACGTTGAATGTAAGATAAAAAACCATGCCCATTATCGCTATGAAGGACGGTATCGCCGTATACTTTCCTGTAAGTACTCTGTCTATCCTTCTGCTTCTTAAATGCTCTTTGCTCTCTTTTGGCTTTATCACAGTCTTTTTGCAGACCTTTTCTATAAAGCTGAACCTCATATCTGCGATAGCTGCCGCCCTGTCCAGTCCTCGTTCTTCTTCCATCTGAAGTATGATATGCTCAAGCATTTCTTTCTCATTTTGGCTCAGCGAAAGAAAGTTCAGCACAAGACGGTCTCCTTCAGCCAGCTTGCAGGCTGCAAATCTGACAGGTATACCGGCCTCCTCTGCATGATCCTCTATAAGGTGCATTATTCCGTGCAGACATCTATGCACTGCGCCGCCTTTATCATCAGCACCGCAGAAATCCGTCCTGCCCGGACGCTCCTGATACTTTGCCACATGTATGGCGTGGTCGACAAGTTCTCCTATACCTTCATTTTTCGAAGCAGATATGGGAATGACCGGTATTCCGAGCATTTCCTCCATTTCGTTGACAAGCACCGCCCCGCCGTTTTCTCTCACTTCGTCCATCATATTCAGGGCCAATACCATAGGTATATTCAATTCCATCAGCTGCATCGTCAGATACAGATTTCTTTCTATATTCGTTGCATCTACTATGTTTATTATGCCTTTAGGGTTATTCTCCAGAATGAATCTTCTGGTTACTATCTCTTCGCTGCTGTATGGTGACATTGAATATATTCCGGGAAGATCTGTCACCAGCGTATCATCGTGTCCTTTTATCACGCCGTCTTTCCTGTCCACGGTAACGCCCGGAAAGTTACCTACATGCTGATTGGAGCCTGTAAGCTGATTGAACAGCGTAGTCTTCCCGCAGTTCTGGTTGCCTGCAAGAGCAAATGTGATGATCTCGCCCTCCGGAATTGGATCTTCGTCTTCTTTTACATGATATTTACCGCCTTCTCCAAGTCCCGGATGGAATATATTTTTCTGATAGGAAGCGTCTGTTATATCAGCCGCTTCTCCATTCTCTTTTTCTCTTATATCGTCTATTATTATCTTCTCTGCGTCTGCGAGCCTTAAAGTCAGCTCATATCCGTGTATCCTGAGTTCCACAGGATCTCCCATAGGAGCATATTTTATCATCGTCACTTCCGCTTCAGGTATTACGCCCATATCGAGAAAATGCTGCCTTAACGCTCCTTCCCCGCCTACCGAAACTATCGTAGCCGTCTTTCCTATTTCCAGATCTTTCAGTGTTTTCTTCTTTACTAAATCTTTTTCTTCCATAAACTATATGTCACCTCATCCTGTCCCTTTTTATATAATCAACATAGCTCACATTGCTGGTATCATCCCATACTTTATTGCACATGACCCCCAGACACAGGACCCACGCCAGAAAATAGAACCACATCATTATTGCCACTACTGAAGACAATGTGCCGTAAAGAAGGTCGTAATCCGCAAGAGAACTTGCATATCTCGAATACAGAAGCGTCACTAACAAAAGTCCTATGGATGCGAACACACTGCCCGGTATGACGCTTCTGAATTTCACTTTTTCTGAAGGTAAAATATAATAATTATAACTTATCATCATGAAATACAGGGCAAAACCTATGAGCCATCTGAGCCACATCCATATGTTGTTTATATATTTTTCGCCTTCAAGCCCGAACATGTCCAGCACAGTCTGAAGTATAAGCTGCCCATATACCAGTATCACTACGGAAAAGACAATGGTCATGACTGTTATCACCATAGTTTTTATCGCGCGTATGCGTTCAATGAAATAATTGCCTCCTGTACTCTGTCCTCCGCTCATAGTATAGTTGGTGATCCTCATAATGGCAAAGGATGCTCTCGATCCCGCCCACAGAGCTATGACTATAAACACTATGTTCACATAGCCTACCGACGAAAATGCAAACATGCTTTCGATTATAGAGGATATCTGCTTGCCGGTATACTGCTCGACAAGTTCCAGCGCAGAACTGACAGATATGTCGAACACACCGAGTATCTGAGTTATCAGCAGCACTATAGGAACCATGGAAAGAAGCAGATAAAATGCTATCTGCGCTGCAAATCCCTGGTAATACGGGTCCTGAAGCTGTTTGAACCCCAGTATGAACATTTTTAAAAAACGAGATTTTATCTTTGACAATTAAATTTCCTTCTCTCTTTCGAGCAGCATTTTCCTCAATTCTGCAAGAGCTTTTGCTCTATGGCTTATTTTATTCTTTATTTCCGCGTCTATTTCCCCAAAAGATATGTCATATCCCTCCGGCACGAACAGAGGATCGTATCCAAATCCGTTTGATCCTCTCTCTTCCAGGAGTATATGGCCTTCAACTTCTCCCCTTGCCACAAGCTTTTCACCGTCCGGAAACACCATGGTTATGACTGACACGAATCTGCCCGTTCTCTTTTCATAGGGCACATCTTTAATTAAGCTTTTAAGTTTTTCATTGTTCGCTTTATCGTTGCCGTCTTCTCCGGCAAATCTTGCAGAATAAACTCCCGGAGCGCCGTTAAGACAGTCGACCTCAAGTCCGGAATCATCAGCTATCGTGATCTTTCCGCAGATTTTCATTATCTCTTCTGCTTTCTTCGCCGAATTTTCTTCAAAGGTCTCACCGTCTTCAACGATATCCAGAGGAGGCACTCCCGCTTCATCTCTCGATATTATCTCCATGCCGAATTCTTTTGTTATGGCTTCTATTTCTCTTATCTTATGTTTATTCTGCGTTGCCGCAACTATAATATCTCCCATTTGAAATTTCCTTCCAAAATTATTTAAAACAATGCTTTAACCCCTATGAATATCAGGATGAGACCTCCAAGAATCTCCGCACGGCATCCTAAAAGATCGCCGAACTTTCTTCCGATAAGTATTGCTGCACATACTACAGCCGCTGTAACCACCCCGATCAATGCTGCCGGCATCCATATTCCTGCTCCTGTAACACTGAAGCCTATTCCTACCGCAAAGGCATCTATACTCGTCGCAACTGACTGAAAAAGCAGTACTTTCAGTGACATCACCTTGTATTCACATTTCTTATCCTTATCCCTCATATCGGAGATCCCTTCTTTTATCATATTAGCGCCTATGAGCCCCAATATGACAAGTATCACTATCCCCGAATATTTCACTATTATGTCGGCAAACAGACCTCCTGCATAATATCCGGCCACCGGCATCAGCGCCTGAAAGGCTCCGAAAAACACAGGCATCGCTATATATGTGCTTTTTTTCAAATTTCTGTAAACCATTCCGTTGGTCATGGATACTGCTGCTGCATCCATAGCCAATCCTATGCCTATGAAAAGCACATCAAAAAAACTCATTGCAAAAAAACCTTCCTCATTACAGTTTTTAACATATCAGTAACG
>UQNP01000061.1 GCA_900542385.1 uncultured Eubacterium sp. | reverse complement strand
CTGTTACCTCCACATTCTTTTTTATTTTGAATGTCCGCAAAATCCGTCCTACATCTGTGGGAAGTATACTTGGGTCAATAAACAGCCTTGTTAAATCATTTAGCAAGCTGGCGTCCATAGGGGCTGCAGCGATAAAGCCTATGTTAACTTTTGGTGCAGTAGTTACAGGATTGGTAGTTGTTTTTACATTGTTTGGACAAAAACTTACATTGAATATGAAAGGAATACAGGCATTTGGAAAAGCTATAGCTTCTGCTGCAACAGGTATGGCTGCAATCGCTCAGACAGGTACTGAAGGCGCTATTGCAATGGGAGCTTTCGGTGTTGTAGTAGGGGTGCTTATAGCAGCTTTCGCAATTTTTGGTACGCGTCTTATCACTGCGATACCTGCAATGCTGGCTTTCGGGAAAACTATACTCATGGTAGGAACAGGAATGCAAGCTGCTACACCATTTGTGCAGGCACTTACAGTTATGATAAAGCAGCTTGGTGATACTATTACACAGGTTGCGGGTGCTATTTCTTCTGCTATAGTCACTATATGCACTGCTATTTCCGGAATGGTGGCAGTGATCGCCGGAGCTGTAGCGCAGATAGCGGTGGCCATCGGAGGAACTTTATGCACCATCATAGAAACTGCGGGAGCGACAATAAGCGGAGTAGTAAACAGCATAAGCGAAGGATTCAAGACTATAAGTGAAGGTATAAGCAGTGTCATTGACTCCATAAGCGGAGGGCTTTCCAAAGTGCTCGACTCGATAGCAGGTGTGATAGAGTCTATAGGAACTTCTGCAAAAAACGCAGGGGAAGGATTCAAACTGGCAGCGGAAGGGATAAAGACTCTTTCAAAACTTTCTATTGCAGATATAGGTAAATCCTTGCTTGCTGTGGCAGGCGGACTTGCAACTATATCTTCTAAAGGTGAAAATCTTCCTCAGGTAGCTATGGGAATGATGCTTCTCGTTACGGCAATATCGATGGGAGCTGCAAATTTAACGGCATTTAATATGGCGTTATTGACGATGGCTGGAATGACTGCAAATATCGTAACATCGGTGGAAATGCTCAAAGAGGCTTTCAATGGATTTGTAATAACGCCTCCGGACATAACTCCATTTATTGCTGCCTTCAGTCAGATAATAGTATATTCATCAATAGTGGTTTCGGCGCTTACAGCTGTAGGAATCAGTGCAGGATCAGGAATGGCGTCAGGTATATCAGCAGGATTTCAAAGAGCGCAGAGCATAGTAACCAGCTCGGTATATGCTATGATTGCCGCCATGAATATGATGACAGTATCTTTCACTCTGGGCGGTATGGCTATAGGAAATGGATTTGCATCGGCTATCAGAATGGGATTCAGCAAAGTTCTGAGCATAGTTTCACAGTCTATGAGTCAAATAACTGTTAAATTTGCTGCTGCATCAATAACAGCCTATTCGTGCGGCAGAAACATCGGCAAAGGTCTTGCGAAAGGAATGAATTCAACGTTAGGTGAAGTGAGAGCGGCCGCTGCAAGCTTGGCTGCTGCAGCTGAAGCTGCGATCAGAGCGAAAGCAAAGATACATAGTCCTTCAAAAGTTACTGAGAAATTAGGAGGATATTATGGAGAAGGCTGGATCAATTCAATAAAATCAAAAGTTGCAGAAGCACGTAAATGGGCGGAAAGACTTGTTTATATGCCTGATATGCGAGCTTCGTATGTCGCTTTTGCAGGCTCGGGAGGCAGCTTGAGCGATGATTACAGATACGGATCAGGAAGATCGTTTGTCATAGAAGTACCGGTGAATATGGATGGCAGAGAAGTTGCAAGGGTTACAGCTCCGTATGCTGAAACTGAGCTTATTAGACGTCAGACGAGAGAAAGCAGAAAGAGGGGGATAAGATGATGTACAGCTTTAGAGATGTTAATGAAAATATAACGCTTGTTCCTATGCCTGCGGAAGCTATGCAGATAAACGGTGTGTATTTAGAAACGGAAATAGAGGGATACAGAACGCTTTATGTGAAAGGACGTGAAGCCTTTTCACCGGAACTGGAAACATATGAGATCGGAACAAGGAACGGCGAAATAAGAAAGAGCAAGAGATACCCGGCGAGAATAATAACCGTCGGGTATCAGCTTATTGCAAAGGATTCCGAATCATTCAGGGAAGCATATAACAGACTTGGCGGATTACTCAATGTGAATGATGCGGAAATTATATTCGATGATGAATCTGATAAATACTTCATTGGCACGCCTACGCTTGTCGATGAAGTGGAGCCGGGACGAAATTCGGTGGCAGGCGAAATTGAAATAACTTGTCTGGATCCGATGAAATACTCAGTTGTGGAATATGAAGCAACACCGCTTGTTGATGATCCCAGAAGCATACTTATAGATTACGGCGGAACTTATGAATCTTTTCCTGTTCTTGAAGCGGATTTTTACAGAGAAGAAGATATAGATGAAGACGGCGAATCAAATGCGTTGACTGGAGCAGGAGACTGCGGATATGTGGCGTTTTTCAATGAGGATGAAAAGATAATACAGATAGGGGATCCTAAAGAAGAAGATGGCACGGAAGCGTACGAAAAGTCTCAGACGCTTATCAATCAGACGTTTGAGACAACATCAGGATGGAATACTGATGCTTCTGGATTATGGACATTGAATTCGGGACTGGCAGTTTCCAGTGATGCGATACAGACAGGAAATTTGGGCATGAATGTGGCGTCTTTTGCAGTACTGGCAGATCCGAAAACTACGTCAGCTACAGTACTTAAAAACAGAAGGACCTCTGCGGGCTCTCCAAGATTCTATTATACAGTAACGCTTAGAGCTTCCGGGAGAACATCCAATGCTGTAAATGTTACGGCGACAATAACAGCGTCGCTTGGGACAGATAAAAACTACTTTGGGCGTGGTCTCGGTCTTAGAGGCTCGCTTTACTGTGGAGGAGCCTGGAGAAGTGTTACGATAAAAGGTACTTCCGCATACTGGAGAGGTCGTTCAGGACATACTGTAAGCATGAGCTTTACCGTTACGGGACTTTCAGATACAACGTCAGCACTGACGGGAATAAAGTTCAAAGTCGACAGGACAGATTCACTTCTTGAAAATGTTGCGGGAAGGCTTTCGGAGACTGCGTGCTCCAATCTGCCTATAAGCACATATGTCGCTGATGTTCCGGAGACATACTATCTCGGGGTTTCTGATTACGGAACAGGAAGCGGAGTGTATCATGGACCGTCGATGACAAGAAATCTTCCGGAGGATGCGAAAGGTGAAGTCGGCGCATCTGATTTTTCATTTACATACAAGCAGAAGATGTGCATAGGCTCCGGAAGCGGAGATGCGATACAGCTCGGAGGATTTCAGGCGAATTGTGTAAGCGGAAGCGGCGTGGATAGGAAGATCGTGGCAGGTGTAAGAGTTTTGAAGAATAAGGCGGGCAAGACGGCAAGTCTTATTTTTTATGTGAATGATAAGCCTGTTGAGAGTATAGATATCGATCTGTCTTATACCAATAAATATTTCGGAGCAGGCAGCAGCGCAATACAGACGTCTTCAATAACAAAGAGCGGAAAGGATATTAAGTTCTCTGTTGGAGATATAGCAAGAGTTTTCAGCGATGATACAGTTGCTGATGTTAAAGTTACCCAGATAACGTTCATATTCGATCAGTACTCGACAATAGCTCCTTTGTCATACAACGGTATATACTGGGCGAAGTTTGTAAAAAACAACTGTGATACGTGGGAAAATATCCCGAACAAGTTTTCTGCAAACGATGTGCTGGAAGCAGACTGCAGCATTGGAGAGGTATATCTTAACGGGGTGATATCTCCGCAGCTTGGAGCTCTCGGCAACGATTGGGAAGAATTCTGTCTGAAGCCGGGCCTTAATCAGATAGGTATAGCATACTCTAACTGGGTGACAGACGAGCATGCTCCGCAGTTTAAGGTCAGATACAGGGAGGCATACTTATGATCATATATTTTGCTGACAGGAAGATGCGGGTTTTAGGAAATGCATCCACGGGGCTTCCCCGTGGATTTACCGCATCGGCGGATAAGAAAACGGAAGATATAGATTCTGGAATAGCATCGTTTGAGTGCACCATTTCATTTGAAAAAAATGAGCAAAAAAAACTTCAGGAGATTGCGAAAGCCGGAAATTATATTCTCCGTAAACATAAAGAGGAAAGCGAGTTTTATACGATAATCGATTCTGAAATGGACGTGGAAAATCAAGAAGTGTACATATATGCGGAAGATGCAGGTCTTGATCTATTAAATGAGATAGCGCTTCCCTATGAGGCATCGGAAGAACATACAATATCGTGGTATGTAGAAAAGTGGACCGAAGACAGCGGATTTGAAATAGGAATAAATGAGATTCCTGCATTGACTCGTAAGCTTTCATGGGACAGTGAGTCTACTGTGACAGAACGGTTGGCAGATGTGGCAGCTGGATTTGGCAATGCAGAGATATCTTACAGCTTTGATATAGATGGTCTTCGGGTACTGCATAAATATGTAAACATTCATAAGTCCCGGGGAAAAGACGTTGGCGAACAGCTGCGAATAAATAAAAATCTTAACAATATCCTGGTTAAAAGTTCAGTTGCAAATCTGGCTACAGCTCTTTATGTTACGGGAGGAACTCCTGAGGGGCAGGATGAGGCAATAACGCTTGCAGGCTATTCCTATGATGACGGGGATATGTATGTCAGCGGAGAATATCTTAAATCCCGGGAAGCCTTGAAGAAATGGAGCAGATTTTTATCGGACAGCGGTACAGGAGAAGGTCATATAGTACGTACATACAGCTATGACACAACGAGCAAGCAGGAATTATGCGAGCATGCAGTTGAGGAGTTAAAAAATATCTGTGATGCGGAAGTGAATTATGAGGTGGATATTGCGGAGCTTCCGGCGAGTGTAAAAATTGGCGACAGAGTATATTTGATTGACGATAATGGAGAAACTTATCTCTCGGCAAGAGTATTAAAACTTGAAACATCAGTGGCCGAAAATACGCAGACAGCTACGCTTGGTGAATACCTTATAAAGAACAGCGGTATAAGCGATCAGGTGGCGGCTCTTGCAGAACAGTTTGCAGAGATGGCTAAAAGCAGGAACTTTTATACCTGGATCGTATACGCAGATGATGAGAACGGCAATGGAATAACTTTGGATCCGACCGGAAAGCCGTATATGGGCATAAGCGCAAACAGAAGCAGCGCAGAGCCGGATCTGACAGATCCAAGCGTATATAAGTGGTCAAAGATCGAAGGTGACAAGGGAGACCTTGGACTTAGCCTTGTGAGCATTACAGAGTATTATCTCGTAAGTCCTCTGTCTTCCGGTATAACTGTCGACACTATAGGCTGGAGCACGAGTATACCGACGATGACGCTTGTGAACAGATACTTGTGGAATTATGAGCTCTTTACGTATAGCGATGGGAGCACGGATGCCTTAGACCCGAAAGTGATAGGTGTGTATGGCGACACAGGACAGCCTGGCGAGCCTGCACCTGCTATTGTATCTATGACAGAGCAGTACTACATGTCTGCTTCTGATACCGAGCAGACGGGCGGCGAATGGCAGAATACCATGCCGCAGTGGGAGAGTGATAAGTATCTGTGGACAAGGTGGCGGATAGAGTGGGATGAGCCGAATCCGGATTTGATAACCTATTCCGAGCCCGTACTTGCCAAAAGCCTGAACGATATATATGAGACGGCAAATGATGCCAAAGAGGCGGCAGATGAAGCTAAAAGCAGTTCTGAGAGCGCAGTAGAGCAGGTAGGTCAGGTGAATACAGAGCTTGCGCAGGCACAGCAGGAGCTTGACACCTTAACTCAGAATTTGGAAACGCTTGAGTCGGAAATGTCCGCTAACTATGTTACTAAAGGCGAGCTGACACAGGTCAAGACGGATCTGGGAACGCAGATCGAGCAGAATGCCGCCCAGATAAGCCAGACAGCTACGAAGGTGCAGGAGATAGAAGTGGACGCTACGCAGGCTCTTCAGGACGCTGCAGACGCGGCAACTGCGGCAGAGCAGGCACAGCAGAATGCCACAGATGCACAAAACAAGTATACGCAGTTAAAACAGCAGGCAGACGCTACAGATGAACAGCTTGCGGCGGCTGAGGAAGCTGTACAGCAAGCACAGGCGGCGGCTTCAGCTGCGGGAGATGCAGCAGCGGCAGCGGCGGCGGCAGCTTCTGCCCTTGCAGACAGGGTAACAACAGCAGAGTCGAATATAACGCAAAATGCAGAGCAGATAAGCCAGACGGTAACGAAAGTCGATAGTCTTAAATTCGGCGGACGAAACCTTATCCTCGAATCCGACATTATGGAGGAGAGCGGAGAATATGGCTTTGGTGAAAGGGGACTTTCTCTTGCACTTAAGCCGAACACGGAGTATACCCTTTCTGCAAACGGACGTGTAAACGGTTGTGATACAGAACATTATCTGCTCGTAAAAGTAGAAACCGAGGACGGATCGTGGAGCGCACAGGTGCAGGTATCGGGCGAAGATGACAACACTCAGTCTGCCACCTTTACCACTCCTGAATGGGCAGATGATACAGAAGCAAAAGTGAAATGTTATTTTGCGCCGGAAAACACAGGCTCTGCGGGGACATGCACGGTCAATTGGTTAAAGCTTGAAGAGGGCAATAAGCCTACTGACTGGACTCCTGCACCGGAGGATATAAATGTTCAGCTGAGCGAAAGTCTTGAGGCGGCGACAAGCGAGATACTTCAGACAGCGGAAAACATAACCATGAGGATAGTCTCAGGCTACACCTCTTCGGATGATTTTGAAGAATATAAGCAGCAGGTGGAGAATCTCTTTAAGGCGTCAGAAGACGGCTTTGAGTTTCAGTTTAATCAGCTGCAGCAGAATATCAACGATGTCAGTCAGGAGATCGTTGAGAGAAATCAATTCATAAGGCTTGAAGAAGGCAATATCATTATCGGAAAATCAGATTCTCCGATACAGGCGAAATTCACAAATGATTCCTTGGAGTTCCTCTATAACGACCAGACTGTTGCGAAGTTCACCAATGAGGTGCTGGAAGTACATAACGTATCAGTTGAAAATCAGATAAGATTCGGCACAGATTGGGCTATACGTCCCGGAAGCTATATAGGCGGAAAAGGTAATAATTTAAATGATGTTTGGATAGGAGGTTAGAAAATGGCGCTTACAATAACTCTTACACTATCAAGAGGCTCACAGAGCATAACAGGAAACTATACGAATGTTTCATGGAGTCTTACGTACAGCAAATCTTCTACTACGTATAACAACAACGGCGTTTCATATTATGTGAACATCGCAGGGACAAGAGTAAAGACCGGTACGGTTAAGTTTCCAAAAGGAACAACATCCGGGACAATAGCAACAGGAAGTAGGGCAATATATCATAATGCAGACGGTACTCATGGTGCTATAACTGGCTATGCTTATGTAGGACCTACCGGTTTCAGCCCATCGAGCGCATCGGATACATCCAACAGTATAAGTTTTCCTACTATACCAAGGGTATCAGATCTGTCGGTAAATAAGACTTCGGTGCCGGCGGATGGGGCGACTACAGTCACTGCTACAGCAACGAAAAAGAGCAGCAGCTTTACAGATACAATAGTAGTTAAGCTGGGCAGTTATAGCCAGACAGTAACATCAGGTACAGCATTTACTATACCGGAAGAATGGATAAACGCCATTTCAGGAACGTCTGCGACTGCGACAGTTACAGTTACAACTAAATCAGGAAGTACCACTGTGGGGAGTAAATCGGTTAATTTAACGATTACGGTGCCGGAAAGTATACGGCCCGCTTTATCTGATATATCTGTTTCAGAAGCTATAACATCGGTAACATCAGCTTTTGGAAACAGATATGTAAAGACGCTTTCAAGGCTAAATACGGAGGTGACGGCGGAAGGTATATATGGGAGCAGCATAACAACATATTCGACATCCATAGATGGAATTACGTATCCCGGACAAAGCTTTCAAAGTAACGCTCTCAACACAGCGGGAACGCTTCAGATCAAATCTACTGTTACTGACAGCAGAAACCGTACAGGAGAGCTGACGAAGAATGTCACAGTAGTCGATTATTTTTCGCCAACTATAACCGGCATGACTTATATACCGTGTGACTCAGACGGCACAGAAAACAGCAACGGAGATTATATAAAGGTGATAATATCAGGAAAAGTTGCTTCAGTGGATGATCAGAATACGAGGAATTTAATACTTAAATATAAAAAATCATCGGACCCTGCATATACGACAAAGACAATAACGCTTAGCAGTTATGTATTCGAAAATGTTTCGACATTGATATCTGATATAGATCCTACATCGACCTATGAGCTCATAGCGGAGCTTTCAGATAAAATCAGTACGACTTCATATAGTACAAGTACAGGAGTACCTGTAATATCTCGCCTTGCAGGAGGTAAGGGGTTAAGACTTTTTGGCGAAGCGAGCGAAGAAGGATTTTGGGTAGGCAACATAGATATGACTATATCAGATGAAGAATATGAAGAGCTGGAATCCCTTCTGGGGGGGGTAGTACACAGGCTAATAGACTGGATATATCCGATAGGAGCGGTAATAGCATCGGTAAATCCGGACTATGATCCGAATAAGCTCTTTAAGACTCATACATGGGAGAGATTTGCCCGAGGGCAGACACTTGTAGGTGTGGATGAATCGGATACGGATTTTTCTGCAGCAGGTAAAGTTGGTGGTGAAAAGACGCATAAGCTGACGGAAAGTGAAATGCCGAGCCATAATGGACATCTTACTCCTATGGCAGGAACATCTAATGGTAAATATTTACCGACAGCATCTATGTCAACTTATGGATCATCTGCTAGAGGCTGGTATTCAACTAGTCCAGGAGAATGGTATCCTTCTCATAAAGCAAATGGCAGTAGTGCTGCTCACAATAACTTACAGCCGTATGTAGCTGTTTATTACTGGAAGAGAATATTATAGTTACAGCTCCTTTCTCGGAGCTGGGAAAGGAGTAATATGGAAGAGAAGAAAATTTTTAATCTGTTCTATGAAGATCGAGTAACTTTACGCGCTGTTCTTGATTACTTTTCGTTAAAAAATAAAGTTTTATGGGAAGGGGATAAGTGGCAGAGCGGAACAAAAGTTATATTGGGAATAAATGATTATAAAACGCTTATGGTATATCCATGGCCAGCTTACAACGGAATAGAGCTTGAACGAACAAACGATACAACCTTTGCGGGAGAAGGAATGGTTGCCAATATCAGTGCAGATCAAGTTCATACGAGTGTAGGTGTTGTTATAAAGATTATGGAGGGTGATGTTGCGTCATTTACTTATAGAGTATATATGCATCATAATGGAGGAGCTAATCACAATACGTATGGAACAGCGTGGTTACAAAAGATTGTAGGGAGAGAACCTCTTTTGCCCGCAGTTTTGCAAAAATCGGTGGTGACGTTGCTTAAATAGT
>UQNP01000060.1 GCA_900542385.1 uncultured Eubacterium sp. | reverse complement strand
AAAATACATGAATGTGGTGCCGGGAATAGCTTCCAGGATGAATCTGTATGATGAAGAAGCCGGAGGGATACAGGTAAAGGAAGAAAAATCAGGTCTTGTGATCACTGTTTATGTAATAATACATTTTGGAACGAGCATAAAGAAAGCAACGGGGAAAATAATAGATTATATATATGATAATATGGAGAAAAAGATGGGAGAAAAACCCAGGACTGTCAAGATAATAGTGACGGGAACTCTTTCCAAAAACATAGTTAAAAGACATATAGAGGTGAGCAGATAATGGAGCTTTTGGACAGTGTTAAGGAGATAAAAGGTATAGGAAGCAAGAAAGCAGAATATCTTGAAAAGCTTGGAATAAGAACTGTTGAGGACATGCTGCTGTTTTTCCCGCGGGATTATGAGGACAGAAGGAAAACTGTAAAGATAGGAGATGCAGCAGAGGGCAGTACGGTTTTGATAAAAGGAAAAACTGACATTGTAGCGGCAGACAGATACAGATACGGAGGAAAACAACGACTCAGGTTGCTGGTGACAGATGATACAGGCTCTCTGGAAGTCGTTTTTTTTAATGCAAAATACGTAAAAGACAAGTTTAAGACAGGAGAGGATTACGTTTTTTACGGAAAGATTTCAATGAACTTCGGTAAAAAACAGATGCTGCATCCTGAGTTTGATAAGGCTGATGAAAAAGTGTTTTCAGGTATACTTCCCGTATATCCGCTTACAAAGGGGATATCTCAGAGGGAAATGCGTACATACCAGATGCAGATAAGACATATGAACAGTATGGTAAAAGATATGCTGAGTGAAGATATGATCAGAGAAAATAATCTGTGCGGTATAGATTATGCTCTTGAGAATATACATTTCCCAAAAGAAAAACATAAACTGCTGGAAGCAAAATACAGGCTTATTTTTGATGAGTCGCTGATACTTCAGACCGGACTGATGGCTGCGAAAGAAAATATCAGAAAAGGAAAGAACGGGATAGGCTTTTCAAAGGATGTCGACGTGAGGCCGTATATAGATTCGTTTCAGTACAAACTGACCGGAGCACAGCTGAGATGTATAGATGAAATAGAAAAGGATCTTGTAAGTGAAAAGGTGATGAATCGTCTGATTCAGGGAGACGTGGGATCGGGAAAAACGGCAGTCGCAGAGACGGCGATGTATAAAGCAGCCAAAAGCGGATATCAATCGGTAATGATGGCTCCTACAGAGATACTGGCAAGACAGCATTTTGACGTTATCAGTGAAAGTTTCAGAAAACATGGCATAAATACAGGATTTCTTTCCGGGTCCGTAAAGGGAGCGGAAAGAAAGGAAACGCTGGCAAAGGTAAAAAACGGTGATATCCAGGTGCTTGTCGGCACTCATGCGGTCATACAGGAAGAGGTAGAGTTTGATAATATAGGGCTTGTTATAACAGATGAACAGCACAGGTTTGGAGTAAATCAGAGAATAAAGCTGAAAAACAAAGGGAAAAATTCAAATATACTTGTTATGACCGCAACTCCTATACCGAGGACATTGGCGATGGTGATGTACGGTGATCTTGATGTTTCCGTTATAGATGAAATCCCTCCAGGACGTCAGAAAATAATCACAAGAAATCTAAAAGAGGACGATAGAAAAAAATGCTATGACTTCATAGAAAAACAGCTGGCTGAAGGACGACAGGCCTATGTAGTGACGCCTTTGATAGAAAAATCGGATGAAATAGATGCAAAATCAGTGGTGCAGATCTATGAGGAACTTAGAAAGCGTTTTAAAGGATACAATACGGCAATGCTCCACGGTGCTATGAAGCAGGCGGAGAAGGATGAGATAATGAGACGGTTTTATGAGGGCGATATAGATATACTTGCGGCCACAGTGGTTATAGAAGTGGGTATAAATGTACCGAATGCAACTGTTATGGTCATCGAAAATGCGGAAAGATTCGGCTTGGCGCAGCTTCATCAGCTCAGGGGACGAGTCGGGCGAGGAAAATACAGATCCTACTGTTTTCTGATAACCGGCGGAGCTTCTGAGCAAGCTGAAAAAAGAGGGCGTATAATGGAAAGTTCATCGGATGGATTTTACATAGCGGAAGAAGATCTGAAGCTTAGAGGTCCGGGAGAAATTTTCGGCACAAGACAGCATGGAATTCCTGATTTGAAAATAACCGATATGGTCAAGCATATAAAAGTTTTGAATCATGCGAGGGAAGAAGCAAAGAAAATATTGAAAAAAGATCCGATGCTTGAAAATGAGGAAAACAGTATCTTGAGAAAAAGAACCGAAAAATTTTTCGGAGGAGATTTCAGTTTCAATCTTTAGGAACAACTTTCTGATGCGGAATTTTGAGCTCGGCGATGTGTTTTGAACGTATGCTGCACCGGCTGGCAAATCACGGCATTACATGAAATAATTGCTTGTAATACTTTCTTCATCTCAGGTTAAATTATTAGTACAGGAGGTGAGAATGAATGTCATTACAGGATAAAATGAATGTAAGCGCAAAGCCTGCATTGAAGAGCCTGAAGACTGAAGTTGCCAATGAGCTCGGTCTTGCCAACTATGATCAGACTGACAAGGGAAACCTTACGGCAAGACAGAACGGCTATGTAGGCGGCTATATGACTAAAAAGTTAGTCGAGATGGCTGAACAGCAGATGTCCGGAAAATAACGATGAACGGATATCAGACTGATTAAATGAAAAGGGAGATATTTACCTTTTACCGAGGCGAATATCTCTTTTTCAATTTTTTGATCGATATATGAGGATATATCCGTTAAGGTGGATATTTCCGATGATAGGTGTTAAAATTTAAAGGTAAACAGAAATTTTATTTTTAGGAGTTTAACATGAGAGTCATAGCAGGGAAATATAAGGGGCGGAGGCTCGGCTCGCCTTTGGGAAATAGTATAAGACCGACAACAGATAAAGTAAAGGAAGCGCTGTTCAGTATGTTGGCAAATGAGATCCCGGAAAGCCGGTTTCTCGATCTGTTCTCAGGGACAGGAGGTATAGGAATAGAAGCCCTAAGCAGAGGAGCAGAGGAATGTGTGTTTTGTGATATATCCAGGGAGAGTCTGAAGCTGCTTAAGGATAACATAACACACTGCGGCATTGAAGAGGGCGTTAGAATCTGCGCAGGAGATTATAAAAAAAATCTTATGAACATGGATGAGAAATTCGATATAATATTTTTAGATCCGCCGTATGGGACAGGAATGCTCGATGAATGTTTCAGGCTTATAAATGAACACAGTCTTCTTGAAGAGAATGGCATCATCGTTGCGGAGCACAGAAAAGAGGAAGATCTGGCTGATGATCTATATGGTTTTACAAAACTGAAAGAAAGGAAATACGGGATAGTCAAGCTGACAATATATGGTTGAATACAGTTGAACGAAAAAGTCGGATATGCTATAATTAAATAACTTTAGCTTGGAGGATGGGCAGATGGAAACGAAAGCTCTTTATACCGGATCTTTTGACCCTTTGACAAACGGTCATTTTAATATAATAGAAAGAGCGGCTAAGCTGTATGACCAGCTGACTATAGGTATTATAATAAACCCTTCCAAGAAGTCTATGTTTTCATTGGAAGAAAGAAAAGAAATGATAGGAAAAACAATGGGTGATTTTAAAAATGTGAAAGTTGATTGTTTTTCGGGGCTTCTGGCAAATTATGTAAATGAAAACGGATTCAATGTTGTCGTAAGAGGTTTGAGGGCGGCAACAGATTTTGAATATGAGATACAGATGGCGCAGATGAATGCACGTCTTTTTGATGAAAGAGTGGAAACGGTGTTTCTAATGACTGATCCGAAGTATTCCTTTATAAGTTCGAGCATGGTAAAGGAAGTTCATTCCCTCGGCGGATGTATAGACGGGTTGGTTCCGGATGAAATACTAAAAAGCATGGACATGCTTGCTGAACGCAGAAAATAGGAGGATGAAAATGAGAGTTTTAGAACTTTTGGAAGAAATTGAAGAGATAGTTGATACAGCTGCGGGATTTCCTCTTACGGGAAAAATAATGGTAGATTCACAGGAACTTCTTGAGATAGTAAGAGAAATAAGGGCGGAACTGCCGGATGAGATACAGCAGGCTCAGTGGATAAAGAACGAAAGAGAAAGAATAATAGCAGAAGCCAAAACGCAGTATGAAAAAGTCATAGATGACGCACAGAAACAGGCTGACGCTCTCGTGGAAAACAACGATATAACGGTTAAAGCGAAAATGAGAGCGGATGAACTCATGAGAGTCACCGAAAATACGGCAAAGCAGCTTAAGATCGGAACATATGACTATCTGGACAGTATACTTCACAGCTTCCAGGGAAAGATGGAACATCTTAGCGCCATATATTTCGGAGAGATGTTCACAAGTATAGAAAAGGCTTTCGACGATATAAATTCTGCGCTCGCAGCTAATAGAGAAGAACTGAAAGATATGTCCTACAGGACTCAGGTAAACTCTGAAGAGATGCCGGAGCCTTCGCCGATACCGGGACAGGAAGAGAACGAAGAAGAATAGTTTATGGTTATAAATATCCATAGTCCGTGAATAGAATGGACCATGGATATTTTTAAATTTAAGGGAAAAAAGATATTATTGGCGGCAGCAGCTGCTGCCGGCGGATGTGTGATCATGGTGATTTTTCCTGATATCACTATGACCTCAGCACGTAAAGGCATATCTATGTGGATGACTGACGTGCTGCCGGCTCTGCTGCCTTTTTTCATATGTGCAAATTTCCTGCAAAACATTGGAATAATGAGATACTTGAAATCAGGAGTATTTCCTTTTGTCATGAGCGTGCTTTCCGGATATCCGATGGGGGCTAAAATAATAGGGGATCTGCGGCGTAGAGGAGAAATATCTTTGTCGGAGGCAAAACGTTTGGTGAGCTTTTGCAGCACTTCAGGGCCGGCATTCATGATGGGAGCCGTAGGGGTTGGTATGCTCGGATCGGCAGTTGGCGGTGCCGTGATAGCTGCGGCGCATTATATAGGAGCTGCGGTCAACGGAATATTGTATACAAGAGTGCTTGGGAGAGGTGAAAAAGATCATGAAAAAAGAGAAGTGATCGCTGTATCAGGTGTTCAGGAGTCGTTTACAGAAGCTATAATTTCATCTTTCAAATCTCTTGGGATAATATTGGCATATATAGTTATTTTTACTTTTGTGACGGATATGATACATATGTGTGGAGGCCTGTCCTTTACTGACAGTCAGGAAATCAGGGCTTTGATAAAAGGATTTTTTGAAATGACAGTGGGATGCGGAGCTGTTGCTGAATGTACGGATGCCGGAATAGGCGTGAAATGCGTGTTGTGCTCAGCAATTATGTCATGGGGAGGACTTTCGGTCATAGGACAGTCTGCGAGCATGCTTTCGGGGAGCGGAGTTTCTATGGGATATATTTTGCTCAGCAAGTTTACTCACTGTGTGTTTTCGGCGGTGTCAGCTTTCATTATCGCTATTGTTATGTTATGATGGATACATGAATATACTGGGAATAACAGCGGAATACAACCCGTTTCACAGGGGACATAAGTATCATCTTGAAAAATCAAAGGAAATAACAAATGCAGACTGCACGGTGGCTGTAATGAGCGGAAATTTTACTCAGAGAGGCGAAGCCGCAGTATTTGACAAATGGACGAGGAGCCGGGCAGCGGTCGAGGAAGGTGTGGATCTTGTAGTTGAACTTCCTTTTATTTTTGCATGCAACAGAGCAGAGATGTTTGCTGAAGGCGCTGTGGATATACTAAGAGGACTTGGTGCAACACACATATCTTTCGGCACGGAATCCGGGGATGCTGAGAGCATGCGCAGATTTGCGGAACGTCTGATCGAAAATAAGCATGAAATATCTGAAAAAAGAGCGAAATTCATGGGAGACGGATATTCCTTTGCCAGGGGAAATCAGATGGCCGTGGAGAGTGTTTTAGGGAAAGAAAGTTCGGAATTTATGAGATTACCGAACAACATTCTCGGGATCGAGTATATAAAACGCATCATATACTGGGAAAATCAGGGTGTAAAAGTTCCGGAGGCTGTTTCGCTGAGACGTTACGGATCAGGATATTTTGACGAGAATGCTCAAAAAAAATTTGCCGGAGCATCGGTGATAAGAGAAATGATGAGAAGAAAAGACGAAAAAGCCATTATGTATGTCACTGAGAATACGGCAGAATTCATGGGAGAAAATCAGGGTTATACCGGATGGAAAGAAGATGCCTTTAATATAATAAGAAGCGATATATTAAGATCTGACAGAGAGAGTCTTGAATCCATATATTGTATGGGGGAAGGCCTTGAGAACAAATTGAAAAAAGAAATCGTAAAGGCCGGCTCATGGGATGAACTGACCAAAGCGGTCACATCCAGGAGATATACGGAGTCAGCCGTCAGAAGACTTCTTATATATGTACTTGTAGGATTGAAAGAAAAGACTCCTGAGTTTTGTAAGTATGCCAGAGTGCTGGCGGCAGGGGAAAAGGGAAGAGAGCTAATCAGGCAATTGAAAAAAGATGATTCGTACGATATCCCTGTAATAACAAACGTAAATAAAGATGCAGCAAAATTTCCGGATGTAAAGAGAACGCTTTATTATGATTTTATTGCTTCGGATATGTACAACCTTATAAACGGAAGGGGATTGTATGATTTTTCAGATAAAGTGGTCAGACCGTATATAAAAATTGAGTAAATACCTTGAATGAAATATTTATACGGGTTATAATATTATAGTTGCTTAAAAACAGATTTAAACAATGAGTATATTAAAAACAGATGATAATATGGAGGAAATCGTAAATGAAAGTTTTAGTAATCAACTGCGGCAGTTCTTCACTTAAATATCAGGTGCTTGATATGACGAACGAATCGTTGCTCTGCAAGGGTCTGGTAGAGAGAATAGGAATGGAAGGCTCAGTGATAACACACGAAAAAACGGGATGCGAAAAATTCCAGCTTATAGTTCCTATGGATGATCACAAAGATGCGATCTCGCATGTCCTTATGGCAATACAGGATGAAAATCACGGCGTTGTTAAAGATATGAGCGAAATAGGTGCTGTAGGCCATAGAGTAGTTCACGCAGGTGAAAAATTTGCTCATTCGGTACTGCTGGAAGAGCCTGTAATAAAGGCTCTCGAAGAGTGTATAGATCTCGCACCGCTTCATAATCCGCCTAATCTTCTGGGTATCGCAGCGTGTCAGGAACTCATGCCGGATACACCTATGGTCGGCGTATTTGATACTGCTTTTCATCAGACTATGCCTCCAGAATCATATATTTACGCAATACCTTATGAATACTATGAAAAATACGGCGTAAGAAGATACGGATTCCACGGAACGAGCCATAAATACGTTGCTCAGAGAGCAGCAGATATGCTGAATGTAAGCCTTGATGACCTCAAGATCATAACCTGCCACCTTGGTAACGGCGCTTCGGTATCAGCTATAAAGAGAGGAAAATGTATAGATACTTCCATGGGATTCACTCCGCTTGAAGGTCTCGTTATGGGAACAAGAAGCGGAGATATAGACCCTGCTATCGTTACATTTATAAGAGAAAAAGAAAATCTTGCTCCCGGAGTTATGAATGATATTCTCAATAAGAAATCCGGTGTCCTCGGTATTTCCGGAGTTTCAAGCGACTTCAGAGACATAGAGAGAGCTGCTGAAGAAGGAAACGAGAGAGCTATGCTGGCGCTCAAAGTATTTGCTCATAGAGTAAGATTCTACATAGGTGCATATATTGCTGAGATGAACGGTGTAGATGCTATAGTATTTACGGCAGGCGTCGGTGAGAACGACATAGCAATGAGAGATATAATATGCAACGACCTTGGAAATCTTGGAATAAAGCTTGATGTTGTAAAGAATAAGGTAAGAGGCAAGGAAATGATCGTTTCAAGAGACGATTCGAAAGTAAAAGTGCTTCTGGTACCTACCAACGAAGAGCTTATGATCGCAAGAGACACATATGAAATAGTAACAGGTAAGAGAGCTTAATAAGCTTATTTAACGCAATTTCTTTGTGCCGGGCAAAATATCTATTGACAAGCTATGCCGGCGGGCGGTATACTTTAGAAGTTGTGGAACGAAAAAACTGAGCAGTGAAAACTTTTTTCACCAGTTATATACTAAATTGGAGCAAGGAGGTGTAAGAATGGCAGTACCTAAGAGAAAAACTTCAAAAGCCAGAAGAGATAAGAGAAGATCTCCGAATATGAAAATGAAGGCACCGGGACTTTCGATCTGTCCTCAGTGTCATGAGCCAAAGCTCCCGCACAGAGTATGCCCTAACTGCAACTATTACGATGGCAAAGATGTTATGGCATCGCAGGATATGTAGTCGGAGCGTTGATAACGTAATTGAAATTGATAAGGCGGCATCGATGATGCCGCTTTTTCGTATAAAAAAATGTACATGAAAAGAAATATATATGATAGAATACATCATATCGGTTAAGGATGGGCGGTTAAATACCGCAGGGAAGGAGTGCAATATGCTGTTTATAGAATATCCTAAATGCTCTACTTGCAGAAAGGCGAAAAAGCATTTGGAAGACTGTGGTGTGGATTTTGAAGACAGGAATATAATCGAGGAAAATCCAACGGAAAGCGAGCTTCGCGAATGGATAGAAAAGAGCGGACTTCCGGTGAAGAAGTTTTTCAATACCAGTGGTGTAAAATACAGGGAACTGGGACTTAAAGACAAACTGACAGAGATGGAAGATGATGAGAAGATAAAATTGCTGGCATCGGACGGAATGCTGGTAAAGAGGCCGCTTCTCATAGACGGTGACAGGATTCTTATTGGATTTAAAGAAAAGGATTGGGTGTTTTAGCGGATGAATAATTCTGCGAAGGGCTATGCGTTTTTAATAATGGCGGCTCTCGTATGGGGATGTTCGCTGGTGGCGCAGAAAGCCGGACTTGAAAGCATAGGGCCTCTTTGGTTCACTACGATAAGATGTCTGATGGGCGGAGTTGTAATGCTCCCTGTTGCAGTTATCGTAAACGGCAAAGAAAAGAAAAAACTGCTGAAAAGCTATGATACTTCAGATGAAGAACAAAGTATTTCTACAGAAGAAGTGTTGATAAAAAGAAGAAAGAATATCTTTTTAGCTGCAATATGCTGCGGAAGTCTGATAGGAGCGGTGATATTGATACAGCAGCTCGGTCTGCCGTATACTACAGTTGGCAAAGCAGGATTCATCACGGCTCTGTATATCCTTA
The DNA here is from genome assembly GCA_900542385.1 of uncultured Eubacterium sp. Classification (GTDB taxonomy): domain Bacteria; phylum Bacillota; class Clostridia; order Peptostreptococcales; family Anaerovoracaceae; genus Lentihominibacter; species Lentihominibacter excrementavium. Next base: position 552 of record UQNP01000060.1, on the reverse strand, counting down.
TAACTCCGATAATGGGATTGTTTTTAGGCAAAAAATGCCGAAGAAATGTGTGGATAGCCGTTGTGATAGGACTTGCCGGAATGTGTCTGTTATGTCTTTACCGGGGACTTGATTCAGTGACCTTCGGAGATGTGATGATGCTTTGCGCATCTTTTCTGTGTGCAGTCCACATACATACTATAGATCATTTCGTGAAGGATATAAATCCGGTAATGCTCACATGTCTTCAATTTATAACCGCGGGGCTCTTGTGCATTGTACCTGCCATAATATTTGAGGATATAAGCTTTGCAGCATTAAGGAGTGCGGCAGTACCTGTTATTTATGCCGGTGTTTTTTCATGTGCGGTTGGATACACGTTTCAGACCATAGGTCAGAAGCTCACAGAGCCTAATATAGCCTGTCTGGTGCTTTCTATGGAAACGGTGTTTTCGCTTCTTGCAGGAAGGATATTTTTCGGAGAGATCCTCACTTCATATGAGTATATGGGATGCGTGCTCATGTTTGCAGCGATAATCACTGCACAGCTTCCTGAAGGAAAAAAACGCAAAA
>UQNP01000059.1 GCA_900542385.1 uncultured Eubacterium sp. | reverse complement strand
ACACGCTGTATAGTAATATTATATCCAATTTTTGAATTTTTTTCAAAGGCATGATTTGTAATTTTTTAAATGATCGCTGCTATAACCCTTAAAAACCAAGCTTTTCATCTATCAGGACTATCTCTACATCATCTATATCGTTCATCTTTTTAAGATAAATATTCAGGGTATTGCATATCCGATCAGGGCTTGCACAGTCATAACATCTGTCGCCTTTTATTACGCACGGCGTCCTCAAGTTATATTTCAGCGCATTCTTCGGTCCTGCGATATTTCTTGCTCTGTATACGGCTTTTTCAAGAGACTCTTCTATTTTATTAGTCGTTACTACAAAGTACACTTTTTCGTGTCCGAACAAAGAGCCTGCCACTCTGTTGCCTGTGCCGTCGATATTTACCATTTCTCCTGCTTCCGATATTGCATTCACCGATGTCAGATATATCTCCGTATCGAGGCATTTCTTTGCAAGTTCAAGAAATTCGTCGTTGTCTGTGCTCTGATTAGGATCATATACCTGATTATGCTTTGAAAGCCGCTCATAAAGCTTCATACTCTTCATTGTCATAGAGTCGCCAAAGCCTACCGTTCTTCCATCTATCGCTTTATCTATGTATTCTGCCGCCTCTTCAGAAGACTCAAAAAAACTCACCGTATACCTGTTTTTCTCTAAAGACCTAACAGTTTTTTCTATATCCATAACCTCTTCCTCCTCGCACTTGATTTATATATTTGCCTATATTATAATTAAAAGGAACAAAAATACAAGTACGCACATTTTTGTTCCTTAAAAGGAGAGTGAAATATATGCAGAAGACGTATTCCAAAAATGAAATACCTGAATTCGCCAATGAAAAATGCGCAGTTATCTACGCCCTTGAAATAATCGGCGGCAAGTGGAAGCTGCCCATCATATGGAAGCTTTCAAAAAAAGACTCCATGAGGTACAACGAGCTGAAAAGAGAACTCGAAGGTATCACAAACATAATGCTTACACGGTCTCTGCAATATCTTGAAGAACACGAACTCGTCATACGAAAAGAGTTTGATATAGTTCCCCCTCATGTGGAATATTCTCTCACCGAAAGCGCCAGAAAACTCCTTCCTGCTCTGGAAGTAATAAAGGACTGGGGTCACATGGAGATGGCGCGCATCTCCGAAGTCGAAAAAGAAAATGAAAATAAATATGAAGAAACAAAGAAAGGAACGGCCTAACCCCGTTCCTTTTTTAATATCTCGACAGCCTCTTCATATCCGCCTATGATATGATCTGCATTTCTATTTATTTCTTTCCTCTCGTCATCGGAATACATGTCATGCACCGCCACAGTATCGATCCCGGCACTCTTTGCCGCCTTTATACCGACAAGAGAATCTTCAAATACGAGACATTTCTCCGGTCCCGCTTCAAAATCCTCCATAACTTTCAGATATACCTCCGGATCCGGTTTTATGGACCCGACATCTTCCCTTGTATATACCTTTGAAAAACATTCATCTATCGCGGCCTTTGACATTATATTAGCGTTTTCCTGCCTGTATATGTCCATATTGCTTCTCTTCGTTGTAGAAGCGATCACCGTGATACAGCCAAGCTTCACAAGTTCTTTTACGAAAACATCGGCCATCGGCTTGTAATCTATTTCCTTTCTCAGGAAATCATGGGCTATATCGTATCTTTTTTTCAAAACGCAGTCAGGATCATTTTGTCCAAAGTCATAAAGTTCATTTAAACACGCGCAGTATTCAAGATAAGGATTTTGCGCTCCGCGTTTCCTCTCAAGTATATCATCCCGCGTATGCTGTATTTCCCTGTCTGACAAGGCTTTCTTTCCGAAGGACTCTATCAGCCTTCGGTCGACTTTGTTCCATATGCCTACCGAGTCTATGAGCGTTCCGTCCATGTCAAAGATAATGATGCTTTTTCCCTCAAACATACAGTTCTCCAATATTCTCTTTCTACAGTTCTTTCACCATTTCTTCCAAAGGCCTGTAGGTGCTGTGGAGCTTTTCATTCGGCTCTGCTTTTTCCGATGGATATCCTATAGGCAGAAGACAGACCGGCTTTATGCTCTCAGGCAGCTTGAACATCTTAGCAACTTCATCTGCTCTGAATCCTCTTACCCATACAGATCCTATTCCCAGCGCCCAAGCCTGCAGCATCATGTGAGTGCACACTATGCTTGCATCCATCTGACCTGAACTGAATCCTCGATCCTGTCTGCTGTGCCATGCCAGCTCTTCGTCTTCACATACCAAAAGCACGACAGGAGCATTATATGCGTATTTAGTCAGAAAGCGTATTTTTTCGATAGCATCGCCGCTTTTGAGTATATATATCTTTTGAGGCTGAAAATTAAGCGCTGTCGGCGCTATCTGCCCGGCTTTCAAAATTTTTTCCATCTTCTCCGGCTCTATTTCTCTGTCCGAAAAAGAGCGTACGGAATACCTCGATTGTGCCAGTTCGAAAAAATCCATATTTATCTCCTTATCATATCTTAACATCCAGCCACGTCGGTCTCATTTTAAGCGTCATCGGAAATATGCGAAAGTCTTTTATATGCTTCGTCCTGTCTCTGAGTTCTGATTCAAGCGGCTTCACACATGTATTGAAAACTATCGGGATATCCCTTTGCTCTGAGATCTCGCAGCACAGTTCATACCCTTTTATTATATCATCTGCCGTCGTTTCCGTCAGCATATGAGTATTGTTGATAAGTCCGTTTATGTTCAACTGTATTTCTTCTTCTATATGCTCGAGGTGAAACCTGATGCCCTCGGCATTATCGGTCTCGAATCTGTTGGCATTCACCACCAGATACCTTTCAGTATCCTCTTTCTCAAAATACTTTCTGAACTGGTTGATTATCCTGGCACCGCTGTCATTGCCTCCGACATCGGCAATGGTATCATAGCTGCTGTTTTCAAGAGGCGCTCTGACTTTTGCAGTTATAGCGGGCAGATCTTCTGCTATATCATATCCGTATTCATTGAAATATACGTCTATCCCCGCCGCTTCAAGCATCTGCTGCCGTTCACGGCTTCTGAAATACGGATTGGCTATGTCAAAGTCTAAAAGAGCAACATTTTCTCGTCTTTCTTTCATATACATAGCATAATTTACCGAAAACTCCGTCTTTCCGCTGCCGTAATGTCCCAGCACCAATATAGTTCTTCCCATGATCAGCCTTCCCAAGCTCCGAGAGCCTGCATATTCGGCTCTATGAATTTTGCTTTTTTGCCCGTCATCGTTTTTTCGAAAGTTTTCTTCATAGTGTCCATATCAACAACATGTGTCTTCCTTATTATAGCTCCGAGCATTACCATGTTTGCTGATTTTTCACTTCCGATCTTTTCTTCTGCGATACCTATAGTATCCACATAATATACATTTATATCGCTTCGATTCGGTTTTGAATCTATTATAGATGAATTTATAAACAGATCTCCACCCGGCTCAAGCTGATCTATATATTTATCCAGTGACACTTTATTCATCGCCAGAAGTACGTCGTAGGAGCTTGGAAGAGGTGAGGCTATCGGTTTATCCGATACTACGACAGTGCAGTTCGCAGTCCCGCCTCTCATCTCCGGGCCGTATGACGGCATCCATGTTACTTCCTTATTTTCATACATTGCGCTGTACGCTATCATCTGGCCTATAAGGAGGACTCCCTGTCCGCCGAATCCCGCCAGGAGCATTCTTTTTGCCGCCATATCACTCTACCTCCTCGACCGTCTTGAACTTCTTTACAGGATAATACGGTATCATCTTTTCTTTTATGAAATCCAATGCACCTACAGGAGAAACTCCCCAGTTGGTAGGACAAGTTGAAAGGAATTCCACGAACGCAAACCCCAGTTTCTTTTCCTGCACTTCAAAAGCTTTTCTTACAGCTTTTTTTGCTTTTCTCACTTCCGCCGGTGTATGAAGCGAAACTCTTTCCACATATACGGCGCCATCTATAGTTGAGATCATTTCAGATATTCTCAGAGGCTTTCCCGCCTGGTTTATATCTCTTCCGTTCACGCTGGTCGTAGTTTTCTGTCCCACAAGCGTAGTAGGCGCCATCTGGCCACCTGTCATGCCGAATATAGCGTTATTTATAAAAAATGTACAGAATTTCTCTCCTCTTTCAGCCGCATGTATTATCTCTCCGGTACCTATTGACGCCAAATCGCCGTCCCCCTGATATGTAAACACGTACGTATCAGGATGTACTCTCTTTATGCCCGACGCTACCGCCGGCGCTCTTCCGTGAGGAGATTCCATCATATCTACATTCATGTACTGATGCGCTACTATCGAGCATCCTACCGGGGAAACTCCTATAGCATTCCCCAGTGCATTTTTTTCTTCAAGAACTTCCATTATAAGTCTGTGGGCGATCCCGTGAGTGCATCCCGGGCAGTAACTCGTAGTCATCTCACGCATGCCCTTTGTATATTCAAAAACAGGTTTCATCTATTCTACGCCTCCTATAAGCTCCTTAGTTCTTTCCGCTATTTCCGCCGGACTCAAAAGCATTCCGCCCACGCGGTTTATAAGATCCACATCAAATTTTCCGTTTACCGCAAGCCTGACATCGTATATCATCTGTCCTTTGGATAACTCCACGGATATAACCTTCTTTACGTTAGGACCAAGCTCATCAAAAGCTTTATACGGGAACGGCCAGAGAGTCTTAGGGCGTAGAAGTCCCGTCTCTATGCCTTCCTCTTTCAATATTTCCATGGCTTCTATCACGACACGTGCCGTAGAGCCGTAGGATACGAACACGACTTCTGCATTTTCAAGATTTCTCGCATCGTATTCCGGCAATTCTCTTTCAGCCTTTTCATATTTAGGCCAGTACTCGTTTATCTCTTCTTCGAGAAGCTCCTGTTTAAGCTGCAATGATTTGAGAACGTTCCTGTCTCTCTTATTTTTATGTCCCGTAAGCGCCCACGGCTTGCTCTCAGGTATGTCTTCTTCTTTCATACCGCCCTTGTCTTCAGGAAGCACCACAGGCTCCATCATCTGTCCGATCATGCCGTCTACCGCTACGATAACAGGATTCCTGTATTCATCAGCCACTTCGTAAGCTTTTCCTATCATATCAACAGCTTCCTGTATCGAACTCGGCGCATACACTATGATGTGATAATCTCCGTTTCCTCCTCCGCGCGTCACCTGATTGTAGTCCGCCTGCGACGGCTGTATCGTACCTATACCAGGACCTCCTCGCATTACATTCAGAAGTACTAAAGGAAGCTGCACGGAAGATATTATAGACAGACCTTCCTGCATCAGAGCTATTCCCGGAGATGACGAAGACAGCAGAACTCTTCCTCCTGCGGCTGCCGCTCCGTACGCCATGTTTATGGCTGCCAGTTCACTTTCCGCCTGTATGAACGATCCCCCTGCTTTTGCCAGTTCTCTCGACATATACTCCGGGATCTCGTTTTGTGGTGTTATCGGATATCCGAAATAAAATCTGCAGCCGCTTCTTATGGCTGCGATAGCAAATGCTTCATTTCCCTTCATCAGTCTTTTTTCAGATGTACTCATATTATTGCTCCTTATATATGTTTATTGCTCCGTCCGGACACATAAGTCCGCAGCTTGCACACGCTATACATTCGTCTTCATTTACGACCGATACAGCGTGATAGCCGTTTGCATTCACTTCAGTGTCGTCTATGGCTAATATATTTTTAGGACAAACCGATATGCAAAGTTCACAGCCTTTACACCTGTCCTTTTTTATCACTACTTTTGCTTTGGCCAATATTCTCACTCCTTTTCCTGGGCTTATGTTTTTGTCTCCAAAATCGTTTTTTACCTCAAAATTTGTCGACATGGACTATTATATAACATTTTCTTTGCATTTGCGACACAAAAAACACTTTTTAAACTAAAATTTATATGCAGATCAATATTCAAAAGGAACATAAAAAAATCCCCTTTGGTTTTTACAACCAATCAGGGGATTTTAATTTGTGTTTATTATTTATTTGATCTTCTCCATATTTTCATTTTTTCAGCTTCTTTTATCAGCTCTTCTCTGAAATCAGGATGAGCTATATTTATCAATGCTTCAGCTCTTTCCCATGCAGACATTCCCTTGAGACAAACTTTTCCGTACTCTGTAACGATATAATGTACGCTGGTTCTTGTGTCGGTCACTACAGACCCATCAGCCAGTGTAGGACGTATTCTTGAATGAACTTTGCCGTCCTTTGATTTAAACGTCGAAGAACAGCAGAGGAAGCTCTTGCCTCCTTTAGACAGGTAGGCGCCGAGTACAAAGTCAAGCTGTCCTCCGGAGCCGCTTATATGTCTTGTTCCTGCGCTTTCCGCATTGGCCTGTCCGTACAGATCTATATCCACTATGTTATTTATTGAAATGAAATTGTCTATTGCGGCTATCTTATCTATAGAATTGGTATAGTCGATAGGAGCGCTCATACATTCAGGATTATTGTCGATATAGTCATACAGTTTTTTTGTTCCTGCTGCGAATGAATACGTCTGGCGTCCTTTATCGATGGATTTCTTCAGTCCCGTTATCTTTCCGTTTTTAGCTATATCAACAAACGCATCTATATACATCTCGGTATGTACTCCAAGGTCCTTCAGATCTGAATCAGCTATCATAGCGCCTACTGCATTAGGCATCGCTCCTATACCCATCTGAAGGCATGCGCCGTTTGGTATTTCATCTATTATAAGTCTTGCTACTTTCTCATCCACTTCTGTAGCGGGGGCTCCTGCACCCAGCTCTCCTATCTCAGGATTGTCTCCCTCTACTATGAAATCAACATCGGATACGTGGATTCCTTCTTCAAATCCGCCCAGACATCTCGGCATTTTTTCATTTACTTCAACTATTATCGTATCCGCAACGTCGCACAACGCCGACAAATGCGATGTATTTGGTCCGAAGTTGAAATATCCGTATTTATCCATAGGAGCGACCTGTATCATAACAACATCTACATGTCCTATATGCTCTCTGTAATATTTAGGTATCTCGGAAAATCTCATTGGGATATAATATGAAAAGCCCTTGTCAACAGCTTTTCTTTCTATGCCGCTCATATGCCACGAATTCCATGAAAAATGCGAAGCCGTATCTTTGACTTTAAATATTTCCGGTTCCCAAAGAAGTATTCCTCCTCTTACATTCACATCTTCAAGTTCTTCTGATCTGTCTGCAAGCGCTTTATCCAAAGCACACGGCGTGCCGCAGCACCACCCGTAATCGACCCAATCTCCTGACTTTACAACGCTGACCGCTTTCTCAGGCGTAGTCAGCTTTTCTCTGTACTCCTGTTCAACACTCATTTGCAGTCTCCTTTTTCAACAAAACACATAAACATCTTTCAGACACTTGTATTTCAAAGTGATACCAAGATATTCTACCATTGGTATATCAGACGGTCAATACGTTCCTTCCAAAAATATCCATGTTTTTCCATAATTATCTATTTGCTATCATTCATACATAATCATGCTGTATCATCTTTCTATTTTTAACAGGCGGCTTTGCGCCACTTTGTATCGGAAACAGTTTTTTCAGAGAGGAATGTGAAAATGACTGCGATAAGTTTATGTATGATAGTAAAAAACGAAGAAAAAACACTGGACAGATGTCTTGGCAGCGTATGGGATCTCGTAGACGAAATCATCATAGTCGATACGGGAAGCGATGACTCAACTGAAAAAATCGCCGAAAAGTATACCGATAAAATATATCATTTTCCGTGGGCAGATGATTTTTCCGCCGCCAGGAACTTTTCTTTTTCAAAAGCTTCTAAAGACTATATCATGTGGATGGACGCAGACGACGTGTTTTCACAGGAAGGGAAAAAAGACTTCATTGACCTGAAAAACCGCGGCTTTGAATCCGCCGATGCTGTAATGATGCCCTATCATACGTCATTTGACGAAAAAGACCGCCCTGTTTTTTCCTATTATAGGGAACGCATCGTAAAAAGAGAAAAAAACTTCACATGGAAAGGCCGTGTCCACGAATCCATGCAGGTCACGTCCAATGCCATATACCTAGATTCTCCCATACTTCACAGATCTGTGAAAACTTCATACACCGACAGAAATCTTAAAATATACGAAAAGCAAATATCATGCGGAGAATCAATGACCTCCAGAGATTTATTCTATTACGGCCGCGAACTCTACTACAACTCAAGATACAGCGAAGCGATTTTATGTCTGCTGCGCTTCCTTGCAAAAAAGGACGGCTGGTCAGAAAACAAAATAGAAGCGTGTAAAATACTTTCATTTTGTTATAGGGCTGCCGGGAATATTCCAGATGCCCTTTTGAGTCTCTTCAAGTCTTTTACTTTTGATGCTCCCCGCGCCGAAATATGCTGCGAAATAGGCAATATTTTTTTAAGCGAAAAGAAATATTCCATATCCCTTTTCTGGTACAAAACGGCTTTAAAGATCCCAATCGACGAAAAATCAGGAGCTTTTATTTCACGGGACTGCTACGGATATACACCTTATATCCAGCTTTGCGTATGCTACTATCATCTCGGGGATCTCAAAAACTCAAAGGAATGCAACGATATGGCAGGCAAATACAGGCCTGATTCTCCAGCCTATAAATCAAATCTCCAGTTCTTCAAAACTCTCGAAACAAAAAAATAAAATCTGAAACAAAGTCCTGCAAACAATATATTCACCTTATTACTTTCATCACAATATATTAAATAAGAAGGCTGTATCACGACAGTCTTTATATCTATAAGAAAGGGGTATTTTAATGAATAACAATAAATCAGGCAAGTTCGGCAACAGGTGCGGCTGCAACATGCCATGCCCGCCGCCTTGTCCGCCGCCTTGCCCTCCTTGTCCCCCTCAGGGGCCGACCGGACCTACAGGGCCGACCGGACCAACGGGTCTGACAGGCTCAACAGGAGCTACCGGACCGACCGGGCCTACGGGGCCAACTGGGCCGACTGGACCTACGGGACCTGCAGGAGCTACCGGGCCGACAGGGGCAGGATTGGAAACCGTTACAGCCTTTGTCCCGGGAACAGCCTACCGTCAGGGAGACATGGTATTTTACAACGGCTCTTTATATCAGGTAGAAACAAATAATCCCACAGGGACTCCCGGTTCATCACCGGACTTCGATCTGGTTTCAGTCGCCGGACCGACAGGAGCAACAGGCCCTACTGGTCCTACCGGACCGACGGGACCAACGGGAGCGACCGGCATAGGCACTACCGGACCAACCGGACCGACAGGCCCAACTGGACCTACAGGAAACACAGGCCCGACAGGCACCGGCAATACGGGTCCGACAGGACCTACAGGTGCAACAGGCCTGATTGGACCGACTGGTGCGACGGGTCCGACAGGAGCTGGCGATACTGGGCCGACCGGTCCTACCGGCGAAACAGGTCCGACAGGACCTACAGGCGAAACAGGACCAACGGGGCCTACAGGCGCAGGATCAACGGGGGCTACAGGACCTACAGGAGAAACAGGTCCGACAGGACCAACAGGAGATACCGGACCTACAGGGCCTACAGGCGATACGGGACCCGCAGGGTCATTGACTCCGGGAACAGCCGTAAATGATCTTTCTCCAAGCGCGAACAACACAGAAATCGTCACTGCCTTCAACCAGCTCCTCGCTTCTCTTCGCGCAGCCGGAGTAATATCGACTTAATATACTGCATCCCGGATCCATAGTATTTGGATATAAAAATACGCGGAATAAAATTTTCCCATGCAAGTGGCGCTTTGCCTCCCATTATGAAAGGATGTGATTCTTTGAATTTTTTCATATACAGCCGAAAGTCCGTATATACAGGCAAAGGAGAAAGCACTGAAAATCAGATAGAAATGTGCCGAAAATATATAAACGCCAAATTCCCGGATGATATGAAACAAAGAATTACCATATATGAAGATGAAGG
>UQNP01000058.1 GCA_900542385.1 uncultured Eubacterium sp. | reverse complement strand
GAAACAGGACAGGAGAAACATATGAGAAATGAAGAAATATCTTTGAGAACAAAGAAAGCCCTGGCGGAAGCTCTTAAAAATGCCATGAAAAGCAAAAAATTTTCTGCCATTACGATAAGTGAAATAGTCGAAGCGTGTGAAGTCAACAGAAAGACCTTTTATTATCATTTTCAGGATATATATGGGCTGCTGAAATGGGTGATAGAACAGGAAGCGATCGAAGTTGTAAAAAATTTTGATTTTATTGCGGACACAGAAAAAGCCCTGCGGTTTATCATGGATTACGTTGATAAGAACGATTATATAGTCAACAGCGTGATAGACTCCATGGGATATAAGGAGCTTAGGGAGTTTCTGTATCAGGATCTTTTTTCAGTCATTTACGAGGTCGTAGAGCAGGGGGAAAGGGAGATCGGAGTTTCAACCGATCCTCAGTTCAAAAGGTTCATGACTGAATTTTATACGGATGCATCGGTGGGAATGATAGTGGAATGGGCAAGAAACCGCATGAATCAGGATAAGGAAACGGTGCTCAGAAATCTTTTATTTATTTACAAAGTTTCTATTTCATCGCTGCTGTCAGGCAAGGTGGACGAAAAAAATTATTGAGAGCAGTAAAAAACACTGTGCAGTACGGTAGATATCTGCACAGTGTTTTTTGGTTACATTACGTTTTTGGTTACATTACTTCTAAAGCCTGTTTTCTGAGTTCCAGTTCTTCTGCGTCGGTGGTTTCGTCGAGAACGATGTTATGAGCTTTAGGTTTGTTTGTATCGGAATCTATGCATACGAAAGTGATGAAGCCTTCAACGTTCTTTCCGCCTTCGATCTCGCATGTTGCTTTTACGTGTACCATTAGACTTGTTCTTCCGGCTTTTACGATACGTCCGTGGATGGTAAGTATGTCACCCTTCTGAACAGGCTTTTTGAAAGTAAAGCCGTGTATGTTTATACATACGATATCCTGCGGTCTGCCGTGTTCTGCAGCAACTGTTATGAAGCCGGCTTCTACGAGCCACTCGGCAGTTCTTCCGGCGAAAAGAGTACCATGATGGTTAAGGTCTTCCGATTTGACCAGGTGTGAAATTATGAACTTTTTCATTGCAACCTCCATTTGATCTATGACTGTCATGAACAGATTATATACTCATAATCTGCAAAAGTGCATCATGCTTAAGTAGTATTGTTTAACAAAGCATGAATGTAACTGTAGTATTAGTTTAATGTATTTTCATGCTTTTGTGAAGTACTTTTTTGCGACTACTTTCTCTTGGAGGATTTAATTTTTTCTCTTCTTGCTTTCGCCTCGTTCCAGAGTTTTTTCTCTTCTTCTGTGTCAGGAACGTATTCTCTGCCGATTATCTGAGGTCTGCCGTTTTTGCCCATACATACCATCGTAAAGTTAGCGGACAGTGCTTTTTCAGGACCGCTGTGAGATTCGAGATCTTCTGATTCGACTTCCACGAAGACCTCCATTGAAGTTTTTCCTACGTATACTATCGATGCCGTACAGGTGACGAGTGCTCCCACGAAGATAGGGAGGTGGAACTGAAGCTCATCCACCCTTGCCGTCACGCAGTTTCCTTTGCTGAATTTCATTGCCGCGGCCCCGGCAGCCATATCCATGAATTTCATGATCTCTCCGCCGTGAACGTTGCCTGCTACATTTGCCTGGTGAGGGAGCATTACCTGACTCATTACTATTTTATGTTGTACATCCATTTTATGACCTCCTTTGCGCGTCTTCTTCTGCGAGTTTTCTGACGCCTTCTGTAACTGTTTTTTCCACTTTATCGCTAAGGGCTTTTTCCTCTTGTCGCGAAAGTCCTTTAGTTTCGATAGGTTCGTGGATGATTATGTCGATATTGGCTGATGTAAGATATCCCTTTTCTTCAAACATCTTATAGCTTCCGTTTAAGGATACCGGGATTATCGGGACTCCCGGTTTTGTCGCCAGTTTGAGCGCTCCTTTCTGAAACGGACCGGGCACAGGGCCCTTGCTCCTTGTTCCTTCCGGGAATATTGCAAGGGAAAATCCATCTTCTATATAGGAGATACCTTCCTTTATGGCTTTGAGAGAAGCCTTCGGATCGTCTCTTTCAATGAATACACTTCTGATTCTTGCTATCCATTTGCCGTACAGAGGTATTTTGAAAAGTTCTTCTTTTGCCACGAAGGCGAATTGAAATTTTCGGAAAGCTGCACAGTAGGCAAAGATATCTGCGTACCCCTGGTGATTGCCTACGAGAACTACAGGACCCTTATCGGGAAGATTTTCATAGCCTCTCACATTGAGTTTGGAGCCGAATTTCTCCAGCACCTGAGGTCCCCAGGATGATGTGGACTTCAGTATCCATTTGCGCTCGGTTTCAAAGTCACCTTCCGCTCGCGCCTGTTCTATAACTTTTTTATTTTCAGAAAGATGTCTCAGACAGCCCAGCATTTTAAGGGCGCCGGGGATATTTGCAAAAATTTTCATAAAGGTTCCTCCTAATGGGATTATTATAGCATATCAGTAATAATATACGTATAAAAAGTTAATACTTATTATCGTTAAAGATTGGGAAAAAGAGAGGAGCGGGAAGTGACAATGATTCAGAAATTGTCGAGTAGAGCTGTGTCTGCCGCCATACCGGAGCGGGGTATATATAATTATTTTTATCAAATCGGCTGAAAAAAAGCCGTTTTTTCAGAAAATTATACGTTATGTAAACTAAAATATCAGATCGAAAGTTGATTTACAGTGTAAAGTACATTGTTTTAAGCTTTTTCAGCAAATATATTATAAAATAACCGGGTTTATGTACAAGCAAATATTTATCTAAATTTTCTGACTAATTAAATTCTGAAAATATCCTATAAAATTTACTGTTTTGATAAAACCGCGGTTTACATAATCCTAAAAGTTGTCTCAGCTCCCTTCCTGCCATCTCAGCGTCCGTTTTCGCCCCATCAGCAAGCCGTTTAGATGGAAAATAACCCGCAATCAAGATGAAAACAATCTGCGATCAAAATAAGGCACATGTTCTGGCAGCTGATCGCATTACCGCTAAAGGTCGGGAAAAATAAAGGTTAGAAAAAATTAGTGCCTGGGGCTGTCAAATGATATATAATGTTGCTGTAAACAGTAAATTTTGAATAAGGAGGTCGCACTATGCTGATTTTGACTGTAAATTATGTTCCGGGTAAGGAGATAGAAGCTCTCGGACTCGTTAAGGGAAATGTGGTCCAGTCTAAAAATATCGGAAAGGATATCATGGCGGGGTTCAAGACTATAGCAGGAGGAGAGATAAAGAGCTATACTGAAATGCTCGATGAAGCCAGACAGGTGGCGATTTCGAGAATGACGGCGGAAGCCCAGGGGCTCGGAGCCGATGCGATAATAAGCATGAGATTCGCATCATCTTCGGTAATGGACGGCACTGCTGAAATAATAGCTTACGGTACTGCGGTCAGATTCAAATAATGTATAGAAAAGATAAAATAAGAATAATAGCCGGAGCTTTTGGGCTCGCCGGTTTCTTTGTGCTGACATGGATAGTTACATCGGGATATGCGGCAGGTTTTGACGATGCTGTGCGGGGATTTTTCTACGGGATCAGGAGCGATGCTCTGACGCCTGTTGTAAGGATCATCACATATATGGGCAACTGGCAGACGATCGTTGGATTGTGCATAGTGTTGCTGGCAGTAAAACCTTTAAGGATAAAATACGGCGTGCCGCTGTCGGCGGGAGCATTGGCTGTAACAGCTGTGAACAAAGGTATAAAACACATAGTAGGAAGGCCGAGGCCCGATGACATAGTCCATCTTGTCAATGAAGGAGGCTTTTCCTTTTCGAGCGGACACGCAGCGACAAGCATGTTTTTTTACGGAATTCTCATATATCTCGTGCGCGTGAACATCGAGAATAAAAAGAAAGCGGATTTCATCACGGTGCTGCTGGCGCTGCCGATGCTTCTCATCGGACCCAGCAGGATATATCTCGGAGTTCATTATCCGACGGACGTGCTTGCCGGATGGTGCCTTGGTATCGTGATGATAGCCGTAGTTTCTGCTGCTGTAGAAAAAATAGGACCTAAGAGAGGACATGAAAATGAACGATAAAAAAAATACTGAAAAAGAACCTGTACTGGTGATAATGGCAGCCGGCATGGGATCTCGGTACGGCGGACTCAAACAGGTAGATAAGATGACGGAGGCCGGCGAGATAATGCTTGATTTTTCGCTTTATGACGCTATGATGGCAGGATTCAGCCGCGCTGTTTTTGTGATAAAGGAAGAAAACCGTGACATTTTCAGAGAATTCGTGGATGAACGGGCCGGACGATTCATGGACATAGACTATGCGTATCAGAAGATCGATGATATACCGGAAAATGTTGCTATCCCTGAAGGCAGAGAAAAGCCCTGGGGTACTGCTCACGCAGTGCTGGCATGCAGGGAGCTTATAGACGGACCGTTTGCCGTTATAAATGCGGATGATTATTATGGACCGGGAGGTTTCGCAGACATATATGAGTATCTGACTAATCATGAAGACGGCGAAAAATACGAATACTGCATGATAGGATACAGACTGGAAAACACCGTTACAGAGAACGGACATGTTTCAAGGGGTGTGTGCGATACGGATACTGAAGGATATCTGGTAGATGTGACGGAGAGGACAAAGATAATGAAGCGGCCGGAGGGTATATCCTATACGGAGGACGGAGACACATGGCACGTGCTGCCGAAAGACACAACGGTTTCCATGAATTTCTGGGGATTTACCGGGAGTATGATGAAAGAGCTGGAAAAGGGACTTGAAGAATTCTTTGAGACGTCCTTTAAAGATGACCCTGTGAAAAGCGAATATTATCTTCCGGCAGCGGCGGACAAGCTGGTTAAAGAAGGAAAGGCAAGAGTGAAGGTAATAGTCTCCCGCGACAAGTGGTATGGTGTAACTTACAAGGAAGATAAAGAAGATGTGCAGAATGCGCTGCAGGCGATGAAAGACAAAGGATTTTATCCTGATAAACTGTGGAAATAAATATAATGACCCGTCCTTTTGGATCATCCCGGATCTGAAAGAACGGGTTTTTTATTGTGCATTTGAATTAAAGATGACCTGTACGCCGCAGAATATGACTGGAATACGGGAATATCTTAATAGAGCTTGGTGTCGACGACTTTAGGTTTATATCCGTCTTTTTCGAGAGCATCAAGTATCTTATTTTTATGCTCTGTACCGTATGATTCCATTGTTATCCTCAGCTCTACCGACGCATTCCTGTTGATGCTGACGAATTGGTTGTGCTCCAGCTTTATGACGTTGCCGCCTGCGCCGGCTATCGTCTGGGCGACTTTTACAAGCTCGCCGGCCTTGTCCGGCAGCAGTACCGAAACGGTGAAGATCCTGTCCTGCTGTATGAGTCCGTGCTGTACCACGGAAGACATGGTGATGACGTCCATGTTGCCTCCGCTCAAAACCAGCACTGCTTTTTTTCCTGCAAGATCCAGCTGGTCCAGAGCAGCTACAGGCAGAAGTCCGGAGTTTTCCACTATCATTTTGTGATTTTCCACCATGTCCAGGAACGCACCTATTAGGCGGTCGTCTTCCACAGTGACCATTTTGCTGATGTTTTCCTGACAGTAAGGGAAGATCGACGTTCCCACTTTTTTGACTGCCGTTCCGTCGGCTATCGTATCGGCCGAGGCGAGAGCGACAGGCTCACCCTTCTCCAGGGCTTTTGTCATGCTGGCCGCAGATTTCGGCTCGGCGCCTATGACTTTGATCTTAGGATTGAGCATTTTCGCCAGCGTGGAAATTCCTGTGATCAGGCCGCCTCCGCCAACGGGAACGATGATGTAGTCTACCGTAGGGAGTTCCTGCACTATTTCCATAGCGATAGTTCCCTGCCCCGTTGCTACCGCAAGATCATCGAAAGGATGTATGAAGGTCATTTCCTTTTCTTCGGCAAGTTTTACCGCATATTCGTAGGAATCGTCGTACACATCTCCGTAAAGTATTATTTCTGCGCCGTATGCTTTGGTGCGGTTGATCTTTATGAGCGGCGTTACAGTCGGCATTACGATGGTGGCCTTGCATCCGAATTTTTTCGCAGCGTAAGCCACGCCCTGCGCGTGGTTGCCCGCAGAAGCGGTGATGAGACCTTTGCTTCTCTGTTCATCGCTTAAAGTCGCTATCTTATAATATGCTCCCCTGACTTTGTAGGCACCGGTGTACTGCATGTTCTCCGGTTTCAGATAGATCTTTCCTCCCGTTCTGCTGCTTAGGCTTTCGCTGTATTCAAGCTTTGTAGGGAGGGTGACGTTTTTCACCAGCTCGGAAGCTTCTTCGAATTTTTCAAGAGTGAGCTTTTCCATTTTATCAGATATAGGTTTTGCAGTTGTTTTCGTTGTCATTTGTTTTCCGCCTCCGCGATTGCTTCGATCTCACAGAGGGCGTTTTTAGGAAGTGTTTTCACTGCCACGCAGGATCTGGCCGGCTTTTCTGTGAAGTACTGTTCATATACTTGGTTGAAAGCTGCAAAATCGTCCATATCCGCGATGAAGCAGGTGGTTTTTATCACGCTTTTGAGATCTGAGCCCGAAGCTTTGAGGACTTCGGAAAGGTTTCTGATGGCCTGGTGCGCCTGGGCTGTGATGTCCTCTCCTACTATTTTGCCTTCGGCAGGATCGAGAGGGATCTGGCCTGAAGTATATACTAAACCCTTTGATACTGTCGCCTGGGAATAAGGACCTACGGCGGCAGGAGCTTTTTCTGTGTTTACTTTACGCATTTTTTCCTCCTTTTTATTTTTAAACTGTTCAGGAAAATTATAATATATACGGTGATTTCTTTCAACGGCGCAAAATCTTAATGCGGTTTTAATGTCCGTTTGCTAAAATAACCGTAGCAGTAAAGTAAAAATAGATGTTTCGTATGGAAAGGAGCCTTATGAGAATACTTGTAGTGGAAGATCAGAAAGACTTGAATGAAATAATAGTCAGGAAACTCACGAACGAGCATTACAGCGTAGATTCGTGCTTTTCGGGAGATGAAGCTCTCGATTTTCTGAATTGCGCTGAGTATGACGGTGTGATACTGGATATAATGCTGCCGGGGATCACAGGCATAGGAGTCCTTAAAGATATGCGTTCAAAGGGAGATAAAACTCCGGTGCTGCTGCTGACCGCCATGGGGACTGTGGAAGACAGAGTGGCGGGTCTGGATGCCGGAGCAGACGACTATCTCGTGAAGCCTTTTGATTTTGATGAGCTTCTCGCAAGGGTCAGAGCCATCGTCAGAAGAGGCGGGGAACGTGCCAGCAGCACGATGACATCGGGAGATCTTACTCTTGATTCCTCTTCGCGGCAGGTAAAGAGAGGTGACAAGGACATATCCCTTACGGCGAAAGAGTTCGATATACTGGAATACCTTATGCAGAACGAGGGAAAGGTGCTGTCCCGCGATAAGCTTTCAAATCATATCTGGAACTACGATTATGACGGAGGGTCCAATGTGATAGATGTTTATATGTATCACCTGAGAAGGAAAGTGGACGACGGATTTGATGAAAAGAAAATAGTGACCGTAAAAGGCGCAGGATATATGATAAAGTAAACGAATAAAACAAGGTGCGGGATGGCGGAAGGATGAAAAAATTATCTGTAACCAAAAAAGTGACCATATGGTATGCCATATTTCTCGTGATAATAACGGCCGGTTTCATGGGGAGCATAGTATATACGGGAAATGTTCGCGCAAGTGAGGCGGCAAAGACCAGACTCATGGAGGCCGTAGCAGACGCCAGTGAAGAAATAAACGCTGTAGGAGAAAATTTTATAATAGACGAAGGTCTTGAATTTTACAACGATGGAGTCTATATCAGCGTTTACGATAAAGACAGAGAACTGATAGAGGGAAGACGTCCCGCGGAGCTTAGAGAACTGCCGGATTTTGAAGATAAAACAGTGGAGAGACTGAAAGATGAAGACGGCGAGACCTGGTATGTTTATGACAGCAATTTTGAAGTGGACGGAAATACTATATGGGTAAGGGGCATAGTGAAGGATTTTGCGGATCAGAGCGCATTTTCCTTCGCTCTTAAGATAGCCGCTGTAGCGTTCCCCGGACTTATTATAATAGCGGCGGCAGGAGGATATATCATCACGAGAAGAGGTTTTGGTCCTGTGAGAGAGATGATAGAAACGGCAGAAGAAATAAGCCGCGACGGGAATTTTTCCAGAAGGATCGAAACGGGATCGCATGAAGAAGGGAAGCCTCCTAAAGACGAGATACAAAAGCTTGCGCTCACGTTCAATGATATGTTTGATAAGATAGAGGATGCTTTTGAAAAAGAAAAGCAGTTTACTTCCGATGTGTCCCACGAGCTGAGGACGCCCCTCAGCGTTATAATATCGCAGAGCGAATACGCTTTGGAGGACAGCGAATACAGACAGCAGGCGCTTGAAGTCATAAACAGAGAAGCAAAGCGTATGTCGGGACTGGTGGGAAGACTGCTTACCATAGCAAGAAGCGATGCAGGAAGACTGACGCCGGAGTTTGAAAAGATAAACCTAAGTGAGCTTTGTGAAACCGTTGCGGAGCAGCAGAGCTATATTGCAGGTGAGAGAAACATTACTGTGAAGACGGATATAGAGCCGGAAGTGTTCATATCGGCTGACGAGCCTATGATGATAAGGATACTGCTGAATCTGGTGGACAACAGTATAAAATACGGTAAAGACGGAGGAAACATCACAATATCCCTGAGCAGGGAAGGAAACAGCGCGAAGATGAGCGTTGAAGACGACGGAATAGGTATAGCGGAGAAAGATCTGGAAAAGATCTGGGAAAGATTTTACCGAGTCGACCAATCCCGCAGCAGAGAAGGCACAGGACTTGGACTTGCCATGGTGAAAGCGCTGGTGAAGGCACATAACGGCAGGATAGAAGCGGCAAGCTCTCCTGGAAAAGGAAGCCGATTTGATGTGTACATGCCGCTGGCACGATAATTAAAAAGGAGAAACGAGTGCGATGAGAAATATTTTAAAAATCTTTGCGCTGCTTATGATGCTGGCTTTGATCTGTGTATCGCTCATTTCATGCGGAGGAGGATCGGGTGCCGGGACATCAGATGATAAAAACGGCGGAGAAGTTCTCAGCAGTGATGAGATACAGAAAATAGTGCTTGAAAGAGTCCCGGGAGCCTCGGCAGAGCACATCACGGAAATGGAAAGCGAATATGATGACGGAAAATACGAGTATGAAGGAAGCATACATTACGATGGCTATAAATACGAGTTTGAAGTGGACGGAGAGACAGGCAATATTTTGTCGTGGGAGATAGATGACTGACGAAAAGGGATAAGCATAGCGTATATATACAATGAATACATATAGATATACGAGACGATAAGACTTCAAAAACACCTGAAGTGATTGAAAAATACACGATCATAACAGGTGTTTTTTGTTTTGTCGAAAAATGTCGAAAAATAACTGGACTAAAGAAGTAGAAAAGGCTTGATTATACCAGGGGGGGGGTATAATATTATTAGAACTTTGTTAAGAGAAAGTAAGGAGAAAATTAAATGAGAGGGAAGGCCGGAAGCATGAGGAGGACTGTCGGGATACTGATGATATTTGTCATGATATTGACCATGATCCCGCAGACGGCAGTGGCTGCGTTCACACAGGATACCGAAGGAAGCGATAGCAGAGCGGCGGATATTTCTGTAAAATGGCAGCCTGAGAAAGAAGGGTCCCAGGAGGATTCTGTAAAAGTTTCGATAAAGGCAGAGTTTAAAAGTTTTGACGAGAGCGTAGATTCTGCGGAAGTGAAAATATCGCTTGATAAAGAAGAAGCTCAGTTTCTGAAACAGTTCAGAGACGAAGAAGGAAATCTTGATGAAAATATAGTGCTGGAGACAGAAAAGGGCAGCGTCGTACAAATTGAAGAGAAAGAGGACGGCGGTGTTTTTCTT
>UQNP01000057.1 GCA_900542385.1 uncultured Eubacterium sp. | reverse complement strand
GAATTTATGGTCTGCGGAGGATAATGCCATTCAGAGCATATATCCCTTTGAGTACGCAGATCTTGATTTTCATACAGAGAATAAAGCAGCCACAGTGCAGTGTCTGAAAGACCGCATTTTTTTGCATACAGATGATATAAGGTATCCATCTCTTTGTAGAGACGATTCAGGATCAGCAGCTGATCGCCGGTGTTGTTTTTCATATTAGATCATATCCTTAAAAATATTATCCGAAGTCGGACAATGCTCATGATAATCCGAAATCGGATAATTGTCAACGTATATTTCATACAAAATAAAAAACCGATACGTTTGTTGTTTACGTATCGGTTTATATTTTCAGTACAACAGCTATTATCTCTTATTTGATGCATTGAGAACATTTTTGATCTTATGCTGCACCATTCTCTTGATAGCGTCCCTTGCAGGTCCGAGGTATTTCCTTGGATCAAAATCTGCGGGATGTTCTATGAAGTGCTGTCGTATTTCCGCTGTCATAGCAAGTCTGAGGTCGGTGTCTATATTCACCTTGCATACACCGTATTTAGTCGCAGTTTTTATCATATCCTCAGGAACGCCCTGTGCTCCAGGAATATCTCCGCCGTATTTGTTGCATTTTTCAACAAATTCGGGAAGAACGGTGGAAGCACCGTGAAGTACGAGTGGAGTATCAGGTATGAGCTTGTGTATCTCTTTAAGTCTGTCAAAGTCGAGATAAGGCTCTCCCTTGAATTTATATGCTCCATGACTTGTACCTATTGCTACGGCCAGTGAGTCTACTCCTGTTTTTTCAACGAATTCGGCAGCTTCTTCGGGAACGGTGAAAGTAGCATTTCTGGCATCTACATTTACGTTGTCTTCTATACCTGCAAGTTTTCCCAGTTCGGCTTCAACGGTAACGCCTTTGCTGTGAGCGTATTCAACTACTTCTTTAGTGAGTTTTACGTTTTCGTCAAAAGGATGTTTTGAGCCGTCGATCATAACTGAAGTGAATCCGTCATCCACGCATTTCTTGCATATTTCAAAATCTTCGCCGTGGTCGAGATGGAGCGCGATATCAAGACCTGTATCGAGTACCGCAGCTTCAACGAGCTTGAGAAGATATGCAGGTTTTGCGTATTTTCTGGCACCTGCGGAAACCTGAAGGATGAGAGGTGCTTTTTCCTCCTGGGCAGCTTCTACGATTCCCTGTATGATTTCCATGTTGTTTACATTGAAAGCGCCCACAGCATAATCGCTTTTAAGAGCCTTTGCAAACATCTCCTTTGTAGTAACTAAAGCCATAACAGCCTCCTTGTGAATAATAAATGAAATATAGATTTAGTTAGTGATGATATTTAATATATCTTCATTTGAAGAACCCATGTTTATCTGGAATGTTCCCGATTTCAGAGAGCTTTCTTTTCCCTGACTGCTCACATATTCCGTAAATTCTGTGTCCGAAGTGATGAGACCCGCTTCGTACAGTTTCGCCGCTACAGTAGCGGATGTATCGGAATCAGTGATAGTAATGGACACAGGTGTAGATGTACCTGATGCAGAAGAAGCATCTGATGACTGCGATGAATCAGAGGTCGATTCTTCTGTAGCTTCTGTTTCCTGCTGAGCCGCTTTTTCTGCAAGCTGTTCAGGATAGGCCATTATTGCGTCGATCCTCGTGTAAATGATAAATGCCGCCGCAATCAGAATTATAAGAACTATTATTATATCGTTTTTATTGTAAAAAAAATCTTTTATTTTATTCATTGTAGAAAACTCCTTAAAGCTCAATAAAATATAGGGCATAATACTACACATATACTTTATCATATTACGTGTGTTTTCTCAAATCCAAAACATCCCTTTTTAATGAAATTTTCTTCACAATGACCTGTATTTGAACTTGGAATTGTTGTATAATCATATCTATGGTGAAATTTGTAATTGCTGAAAACGAATCAAATCAAAGGCTCGACAGGTTTCTCAGAAAGTATATGGCAAGGGCTCCTCTTGGAATGATATATAAAATCATAAGAAAGGACGTCAAGCTAAACGGCAAACGTGCCAGCGCTGATACAGTTATCAGAGAAGGCGACGAGCTTACATTATATATATCTGAGGAAAAGCTTGAAGAACTGAGCAGGCCTGTAAAAAAGAAATTTTCAGGGAAGCAGTTTAAAGTGGCGTACGAGGATGAAAATCTTCTTATAGTCGAGAAACCGAGAGGTCTTTTGACACATGGGGACAGCACTGAGAAAAAAAATACGCTGGCTAATCAGGTCTGCGGCTATCTCATGAACAAAGGGGAATATGAACCGGGAAAGGAAAAATCTTTTACTCCCTCGTCTGTCAACAGACTTGACAGAAATACTACAGGTCTGGTGATTTTCGGAAAAAATGCGGAAACAATGAGGACACTGTCTGAATATATAAGAAAGAGACGGTTCATCAGGAAGTATTATCTTACGATAGTGTGCGGAAAACCTGACGGCCGAATGATGTTTGATGACAGTATAGTAAAAGATGAGAGCAGGAATATATCCAGGATAGCAGAAAAAAACGGAGAAGGTAAAAAATCGGTGACTTATTTGACTACGCTGATCGAATCAAAAGATTTTTCCATAGTGGAGGCGGAGATACTGACCGGAAGGACTCATCAGATAAGACTGCATTTTTCCAACGCAGGATTTCCTCTTGTCGGAGACAGCAAATATGGGAACAGGCGTATAAACGATATGATGAAAAAAAGGTTTGGGGTCACTTCACAGCTTCTTCATGCGTATAAACTCGTATTCAGTGAAATAACCGGGAAATTAGGATATCTGGACGGACTTGAAGTAAAGGCCGGGATACCTAAAGATTTTGCAGATGCAGCAGCAGGTTTGGGATTTGATCCGGAAGATTTGGAGGGATTAGGAAAGTGAAGGAATTTATCAAGGATATACTTATAGCGGCGGCAGTTGTGGTAATAATCACGCTTATAATAAAACCTACTATAGTCAAAGAACGCTCCATGGAGCCGACGTTGTATGAAAACAACTATCTTTTCATAAATAAGCTGGCTTATATAACGGCAGATCATCCGGATTATGGAGATATAATAGTTTTTGAATCCAATATAGATAATGATGATGGGGATGGAAAAAAACTGCTTATAAAAAGAGTCATAGGTGTCGAAAATGATGTTATAGATATACATGACGGGACGGTATACAGGAACGGAACTGCACTGGATGAATCATACACCCTTGAAGGGTTTACCACGGGAGATATAAGCAATTACGTGATACCTGAGGATAAGGTCTTTGTAATGGGAGATAACAGAAGTGTGAGTCTTGACAGCAGAGATGAAGCTGTGGGGACTGTTTATGAAGATGATATAATAGGGAAAGCTTTTGTGAGACTTTATCCATTTGATGAAATATGTCTGCTTTAAGATGTATTTGAGATAAATAAAAAAGCTGGATATTACGGGACTTTCCGTGAAGATCGCATAATGAGCGGAGTACATAGTATCAACGGATATGACGGGAGGTCTTATTATGATCAGAAAGGCTGTTTTGTATTCAGCAGCAGCTGTTGCAGGCATTTTGTGCGCATATTTATTGTCAGGGATTTTTATGTTGGCGGAGATGACGGGAAACGGAATGGAGCCGTCGATCGAAAGGGGAAGCTGCGTTCTGATAAACAAAACAGCATACGATACATCAGTACCGGAAACCGGAGATGTAGTAGCGCTTGAAAATAGAGTTTACGGTGAAGACGGAGAAGGCAGCATTTTGATCAGGCGGGTAGTAGGGAGCAGAGGAGATAGTATTGAGATAAAAGATGATATGCTTTATCTCAACGGCAGTCCTTATACGGAATATATGTCGGAAGCAGTTTCTATGGATGATATGGATAAAATGGTCCTGGATGAAAATGAGATATTTGTCCTTGCGGACAACAGGAAAGCATCTCTTGACAGCAGAGATGAGGCTGTGGGAATAGTAGATACGGAAGAATGTATAGGAAGGATATGCTTCAGATAGAAAGGGATAGGTAAGAATGAAAACAGTTGCTAACAATAAAAAAGCACGGCATGATTACTTTATAGAAGAAACATATGAGGCAGGGATAGCACTGACCGGCACTGAAATAAAGTCTGTGAGACAGGGTAAAGTCAGCATCAAGGAGAGCTATGCCAAGATAGAGAATGAGGAAGTTATACTGTACGGTATGAATATAAGTCCGTATGAACAGGGAAACAGATTCAACGCAGAGCCTCTGCGCAGCAGAAAGCTTTTGTTACATAAGAGGGAAATACGCAAGCTGATAGGATATACTACGTTAAAAGGCTTGACTTTGGTGCCTCTTAGGATGTACATTAGTGACAGAGGAAAGGCTAAAGTAGAGCTGGCAGTAGCACGAGGCAAAAAAGAATACGACAAGAGACATGATATAGCAAAGAAGGATGCAGACAGGAAAATGCAGCAGGCAATGAAACGAAACAGATAAATCAGGATCTTGTGATGCTGGTGTATGCATATATTGCAGGAGGTATATTATGCAGAGTTTTTTGAATAAAGTAGGAAAGACAGCTTCTGAAGCTGCAAGTAAAGCCGGCAGTAAGGCGGGAGAACTCGTTGAGATCGGCAAGCTCAAGAGCAAGATAAGTTCGCAGAAGCAGAATATAGGCATTGCGAAAAAGGAAATAGGCGCTTACTGTTATGAGCTGTACAAGGATGGAAAGATTAAGGATGAGAAGATTGAGGAGCTCTGCAGGAAAATAGAAGAATGCAGCGCAGAGATAGAAGAGCTTGAAAAGAAAATAGAAAAAGTGAAAGACGATTACAAAGCAAAGACAGGTGAAGATTTTGCCAAAATAGAAGAATAAAGATATCAAGGGGATGTAAAGGTTTCGACGGGGGTGTGGAAGCCGGATAAGCGGGTCGTAGTCGCCAAGTCTACGTTAAAAGTGGCCGTTTAAATATAAACGCTAAAAAGAATAATAATTTCGCACCTGTAGCTATGGCTGCGTAAGTCAGTCATAAGCTGTGCGTGTCGTCTCCGGCTCACCTGCAGGCCGGATGTACGGCATCGATCATGCAGGAAAACTTCATGTGAAAGCCCGGCAGCATGAGGGAACAACGGGATAGCCGAGGGCAAAGCCTGCTTTTGGGCGCTGTCTGAAGCGAAATTTTAAAACAAAAGCTGCACCCGGAGAAATTCCAGTGAAAATGCTTTCGGACATGGGTTCGACTCCCATCATCTCCACCAGTATAAACAAGACCCGCCGTAAGGCGGGTTTTTTCATGCACGGCAATAATATTTACCGGTTATTTAAGACTAACTAATAGATGCTATACTAATGAAATATATCCTGTCAATCAATGGTAAAATCTTTAAAAAACCAGGTTTTTATGCATGATGATTCAAGATCTTATATACATTTCAGTTATGGATAACGATAGAAAACAGGTATGAAACATTGTATTGACATAGTGTCAAAGCAGAAATATAATATTGACATCGAAATTGACACAGTGTCAAAACAGAAGGAGGTAAATATGTCGAAAGGGTCTAAAAAACAGAGAAAAGCAATGGATATCGCAGGAGTCAATTACGTGTATATGCCCGTTTATGAAATTACATCTGCTGAAATAAAGAGGCTATTGAATATATAGGGAGGTATGAAAATGAAAAAGATAATATATGTTCTGATAGCGGGTATTATGGCGTTTGCCTTAGCGGCATGCGGAATCGGCGGCTCATCGGAAAATGAAGGGGCGCAGGAAAATACTCAGGGGAGCAGTGCAGGAGGAAATTCCCTTGTGGTTTATTTTTCCGCAACGGGAAACACTGAATCCGTAGCAGAGACTCTTGCACAGATGCAGGGAGCAGAGCTTTATGAAATCGTTCCGGAAGATCCGTATACAGATGAAGATCTGGATTACAACGACAGCTCAAGCAGAACAACGACGGAACAGAACGATGAAACGGCAAGACCGGCAATATCGGGAGAGATAGATAATATAGAGAATTACGATACCGTTTATGTAGGCTTTCCTATATGGTGGAACGATATGCCGAGAATAATGTATACATTCTTTGACACATATGATTTTTCGGGAAAAACTATAGCGCCGTTCTGTACAAGCGGAGGCAGCGGGATATCGGAAGCTGTGAATAATATCGAAGAGCTGGAGCCGTCGGCAACGGTTGTAGAAGGTCTGAGGACGAGTCCGTCGGGCGCGGAAGCTGATATTGCAGACTGGCTTGAAAGCATAGGCGCTGCACAGTAAGGGAGGATAAATATGAAGATTCTTGTTATTGAAAGCAGTCCGCATAAAAACGGCTCCTCAAATCTGCTGGCGGATAATTTTATTAAAGGAGCGCGGGAAAAAGGACATGAAACAGTTGTATTCGATGCTGCACGGGCAGAGCTTAATCCATGCCTTGGCTGTGATTTCTGCGGAATGGACGGTCCGTGCAGTCAGAATGACGACGGAGAATATCTTAAAGAGCAGATTATGAGTTCCGACATGATGGTATTTGTAACTCCGCTGTATTACTTTGGAGTTTCCGCCCAGCTTAAGACAGTTATAGACAGGTTTTACAGTTTTACCGTAAGGCTGTCTTCGCGAAAAATAAAGACTGCTCTGATAGTAGCGGCATGGGACAGCAACGAATGGACGATGACAGAAGTCGAATCATATTATGATGCGCTTTGCCGTTATATGAATTTTGAAGACCGGGGGAAAATACTTGGGACAGGATGCGGCACCGTACCGATGACGCGTCATACGGATTTTCCGTAGCGGGCTTACGAGCTGGGTCGTTCATTGGAAAGTTAAAAGCTGAGAAATAAAAAGCATCGAATAAGGATGAAAAGACGGCTGCATTTAAAAAGATAAATGAATGGAGGAACGATATGAAATATACAAAATTAGGGAATTCGGACCTGAACGTTTCAAGGATATGCATGGGATGCATGGGATTCGGCGATGCCTCAAGAGGTCAGCACAGCTGGACCGTAGACGAAGAGCACACACGTGAAATCATAAAAAGAGGGCTTGAGCTGGGAATAAATTTCTTTGATACAGCAATAGGATATCAGAATGGAACCAGCGAGCAGTACCTCGGCAGGGCGCTTTCGGATTTTGCAGAGCGGGATGAGGTAGTAGTTGCGACGAAATTTCTGCCGAGAACAAACGAAGAAATAGAAAAAGGAATAACGGGCCAGCAGCATATAAGCAGGATGCTTGATAAAAGTCTTGAAAACCTGGGAATGGATTATGTGGATCTGTATATATATATCATATGTGGGACCACAGGACACCGATATACGATATCATGGAAGGTCTGAACGATGCCGTGAAAGCGGGCAAGGTGCGGTATATAGGAATTTCTAATTGTTTCGCGTGGCAGATTGCCAAGGCAAATGCGCTTGCCGAAAGAGAAGGGTTTGACAAGTTCGTATCTGTACAGGGAGATTATAATCTGCTGTTTCGCGAAGAAGAAAGAGAAATGGCGCCTTTCTGTACAGAAGAAAACATAGCGATGACTCCTTACAGTGCTCTTGCAGGAGGTAGATTATCCAAACATCCGGGCGAAACATCAAAGAGACTTGAGGAAGACAGTTATGCAAAATTAAAATATGATGCTACAGCCAAGCAGGACAGCATTATCATAAACAGAGTGGCAGAGCTGGCGGAGAAAAGAGGAGTATCCATGACAGAAATTTCTCTTGCGTGGCTCCTTACAAAAGTCACTGCTCCAATAGCAGGCGCGACGAAGCTGAAGCATGTGGAAGGCGCTGCAAAAGCGACAGAGCTCGAACTTGATGCAGATGAAATAAAATATCTTGAGGAACCGTATGTTCCGCACAAGCTGGTGGGAGTTATGGCGCAGAATACTAAGGCGGCGTCATCCGGAAGCCACGTATGGTCAGTGGGAGATCAGAAAATATAGAAATGAAAATCATAATAGATGTAGGGATAACGGCGCTGTTGTTTTTTCTGAGCGGATATCAATTCTGGGGTCAGGCTGCTCATGAATGGGCGGGAATTATCATGCTTGCTCTCCTCATAGTGCATAATATTTTAAATCTGAACTGGTACAAAAATCTGTTCAAAGGAAAATATCCGGCAGTAAGGACAGCATATCTGATAACGGATATAATACTGCTGACAGCAATGGCGCTGCAGATGTACAGCGGGATTGTATTATCGAGAGAGATATTTGATTTTATGATTCCGAGCGTCGGTCTTTCACTGGCAAGGAAGATGCACATACTGGGAGCGTACTGGGGATTTATATTCGTAAGCATTCACATAGGGCTGCATTGGAATATGATCGTAAACGGAATACGAAAAAAGACAGGAATAGAGGACGCTCTTATATATTGGAGCATAGGGATATTGACTGCGATGTACGGAGTGTTTGCATTCGTAAAACGTGATTTCATTACCTATATGTTTTTAAGAAATGAATTTGTATTCATGGATTATAACGAATTACCGATCATGTTTTATATAGATTATGCAGCTATAGCGGTAGTGTTCATATGTGCGATGCACTGCATAATGAAATTTTTAATAAAAAAGGAACAGAAACAATGAAAAAAGAAACCGTACAATCATGTTTTCGCTAACTGCAGCGCTTATGCTTATGGCGGCAGGTTGCGGTTAGAGCGGGACATCGACCACACAGTCAAACGAATCGCATAATACAGAAGATACAGAAGATGCGGGCGCTGCGGCGGTTTATATGACGGAAAATATAGATCCGGAGGGACTCATGAGTGTCTATGAGGCATTGGAAGCGGTTACTGAAGGGAGAATAGCTGTAAAACTTTCCACAGGAGAGCCGGGCAGCAATTATCTGCGCACAGAGCTTATTGGAAACTTTGTACAGTCCTTTGAGAGACCGACCATAGTTGAATGCAATACTGCTTACGGAGGCTCCCGAGCCAACACCGCAATGCATTATCAGGTTGCGGAAGATCACGGATATACTGATATAGCGGCGGTGGATATAATGGATGAAAACGGCTCTATGACTCTGCCTGTAGAAAACGGAGATAATTTGACAGAGAATTATGTAGGAGCTAATTTTGCGAATTATGATTACTACATAATCCTTTCACATTTTAAGGGCCATTCTATGGCAGGATACGGAGGTGCGATTAAAAATATATCCATTGGTATTGCTTCCAGCGAAGGCAAAGAGCACATTCATTCCGGAGGAACGGGAGGAAGTATGTGGAGCGGTGATCAAGACGCATTTTTAGAATCGATGGCAGAAGCGGGAAAGTCAGTGATGGATTATCTTGATGGAAATATTTTGTATATAAATGTTATGAACCGCTTGTCTGTAGACTGTGATTGCGACAGCAATCCTGCCGAGCCGGATATGCACGATATAGGCATATTGGCATCTTATGACCCGGTGGCTTTGGACCAGGCTTGTATTGATCTGGTATATGAGGCAGAGGACGGAGCTTCGCTTGTGGAGCGAATCGAATCAAGAAATGGTCTTCATACGCTGGAACATGCGGAAGATATAGGTCTTGGCAGCCGCAGTTATAATCTGGTGAATATAGATGATTGATATATTACACAGAGAAGCAGTCTATTTCTGGTATTATTTTTCTATCCAGCTTGAACAGATATTTGGTTTCTGGGTGGCTGGAATGATATTGGGCTCTGTGATTTCTGTTTTTTTTAAAGATCGTATTCACAAAGCTGTAGGCAAGCTTGGCAAAAAGAAAACAGATGCGGCAGGTATAGCGGCTGCAAGTGTTTTCGGTATCCTTTCGCCATTATGTATGTATGGGACAATACCGATTGCGGCGTCATTTTCAAAAAGCGGCATAAAAGATGACTGGCTGGCGGCTTTTATGATGAGCTCCATCCTTCTTAATCCACAGCTCATCATTTACAGTACCGCGCTGGGAGCCGCCGCGCTGACCGTGCGCCTTGTTTCCTGTTTCTTCTGCGGCGTTGCGGCCGGACTCCTGATTCGTTTTTGCTACCGGAACAAGCCCTTTTTTGATTTTTCCGGCTTTGAGGAGCGCAAAAGCAGAGATGTCCATCCGAATCCGCTGATCCGCCTGCTGAAAAATATCGGACGGAATTTCAAGGCCACCGGGCCGTGGTTTCTGCTGGGCGTCGTTTTATCGGTGCTGTTCCAGCGGTATGTGCCGGCGCAGGCTTTTTCCAGGCTCTTTGGAGAAAACGAAGGATTTGGGGTGTTGATGGCCGCTACCGTCG
>UQNP01000056.1 GCA_900542385.1 uncultured Eubacterium sp. | reverse complement strand
GGCATACGAGATCGCCGTCGTGACTGGAGTTCAGACGTGTGCTCTTCCGATCTATAGATATGAAATACAATTTTACAGCGCGTCATTTCAGAAGCGGCTCGCAGGAATAAGTATGATCGTAAGATATGTATACTTTGATTTAACCCTGGGTATTTTTATGATATAATAAACGCTGTGTTTATTGAGATTGATATATGAAAGGACAGACATATGTGCGGTTTTGTAGGTTTTTTTAACAACAGCTCAGACTCAGAGACAAACGGCAGGATAATTAGGGATATGGCTGATAAAATAGCCCATAGAGGGCCCAATCAGGATGATTATTTTGTCGATGACGATGTTTCTTTGGGATTTAGAAGATTGAGCATCATAGACCTTGAGGGCGGAAGTCAGCCGATATATAACGAAGACAGGACTAAAGTTCTGGTTTTCAACGGAGAGATATACAATTATCAGACGCTGCGGGAGGATCTGATCAAAAAAGGTCATGATTTCAGCACCAGCTCTGACTCTGAAGTGCTTCTTCACGGCTATGAGGAATACGGTACGGAATTCACTAAAAAACTAAGAGGAATGTATGCCTATCTCATATGGGATATGAAGGAGAAAACACTTTTTGGAGCAAGGGACATATTCGGAATAAAACCTCTTTTTTACTATAAAAAAGATGATTCACTGATGTTCGCTTCCGAGATCAAAGCTTTTACGGCCAATCCGTATTTTGAAAAAGAACTTAATAAAGAGAGGATACCTGAATATCTCTGCTTTGAATATATACCTACCGATGAGACATTGTTTAAAAATGTTTATAAAATGCCGCCGGGGCATTTTTTCACGGTCAGGGACGGCGAGATGAAAGTTGAGCCGTACTTTGAAATGAAATACGATATAGACAACAGCAAATCGCTGGAAGAATGGGAAGATATAATAGCTGAGACTTTCAGAGGCTCCATTGAAGCTCATGGCGTAGCGGACGTTGAAGTGGGATGCTTTCTGTCGAGCGGAGTTGACTCAAGCTATGTGGTAAAAGAAATAAAGAAAGATCATAAGCTCAAGACTTTCTCTGTAGGATTCGTAGAGGAGAAATACAGCGAACTGAAATATGCCGAAGACTATGCAAAGGAAGTCGGAGTGGATATATACACGAAGAAGATATCCGCAGATGAGTACTTTGATGCTGCTCCTTACGTTCAATATTATATGGACGAGCCGCTTCCGAACCCTTCCGCTGTAGCGCTGTATTTCCTTGCACAGAAAGCTGCTGAACAGGTAAAGGTAGTTCTTTCGGGAGAGGGCGCCGATGAGCTGTTTGGAGGATATTACTATTATCAGGATCCGATAGCTTTTGAATCGTATCAGAAGAAAGTCCCTAAATTTATAAGGAAAGCGGCTGCTTCACTGGCAAAAGTACTTCCGAATGGATTCCATGGCAAAAGATTTCTCATAAGGGGAGCTCAGAGTGTCGATGAATATTATATAAGGAACAATTATAATTTCAATTACGCAGAGAGGGACAAGCTGCTCAAACCGGCTATACCGGCGGAAAAGCCTTCTTTTTATTCAAAGAAGTTTTTCGACAGATGTAAAGATGAAGACGATATAACGAGGATGCAGTATGTGGATATGAACACGTGGCTCGTACAGGATATACTTGTAAAGGCAGACAGGATGAGTATGGCTCATTCACTGGAATTGAGAGTTCCGTTCCTCGATAAGGAAATGCTAAAGCTGGCGTTGTCCATACCATCAAAGTACAGAGTATCAAAAAGTCTTACCAAGATAGCTCTTAGAGGTGCGGCGAGAAAGCAGCTTCCTGAAAAAACAGCGGAAATGAAAAAGAGAGGATTTCCTGTACCTCTTAATGACTGGCTCAAGCAGGATAAATTCTACAATATGGTCAAAGAAAAATTCACCGGGGATGTGGCGGCAGAGTTTTTCAATACAGAGTATATCATGAAGCTTCTCGATGATCACAGAGAGGGTAAGGCTAAAAATATGAAGAGGATATGGACTGTATATTCGTTTATTCTGTGGTATGAAAATTATTTTGTAAGGAACGGAGAGGCTGCATGACGCTTATAATATCATTTGCAGTTTTTATGGCCGCGATAATAGCGTGTCTTTTGCTGGGATATCCGCTTCTTTCTGCGCTTGTGGTTGGATTAATATCATTTATAGCGGCAGGAAGATCGAAAGGATTTCCGGTAAAAGACGTGCTCCTTATGGCGTGCAGAGGAGTAAAAGATTCGCTGATAGTTCTCGAGATAGTATTTCTGATAGGACTTATAACTGCAATATGGCGTGCATCGGGAACTATCACTTTTTTTGTGTACTACGGTGTTGAATTCGTGACACCGCCTTTTTTTGTGCTGCTCGCGTTTCTTATGTCGTGCCTGCTGTCCTATATACTGGGGACCTCTTTTTCCGTATCGGGAACCTTAGGGATAATATTCATGGCGCTTGCAAGGAGCGGTGGTGTAGATACGCTCGTGGTGGCAGGAGCCGTGATGTCCGGAATATATTTCGGAGACAGATGTTCCCCGGCTTCTTCCAGTGCTATCCTCGTAGCTAACGTTACAAAGACGAAACTGATGGATAATGTGAAAATGATGCATAAGACGGGGATCGTACCGCTGATAATATGTATAGGACTTTATACAGTGCTCTCAGTGAAAAACCCTCTCCATCAGGTGGATGCAGGTATAATGACTTCCATGGTTACTGAATTCGATATATCCCTGATAACACTTTTGCCGGCAGTGTTCATACTGGTGCTGCCTATGTTCAAGCTGGATATAAGGCTTGCCTTTATA
The DNA here is from genome assembly GCA_900542385.1 of uncultured Eubacterium sp. GTDB lineage: Bacteria > Bacillota > Clostridia > Peptostreptococcales > Anaerovoracaceae > Lentihominibacter > Lentihominibacter excrementavium. The sequence goes on along the minus strand of UQNP01000056.1, from coordinate 7,583 downwards.
GGAAGTATACTGAGCGGATTCATCATAATGGTGACATTGCAGGATATGAGCATAGCGGAGGCTCTAAAGTGCTGTATAGTAGGATTCGAACCGTATGAGGAAGATCTTAAAGATATAATCGGAGGTGGCGGAGCTGTATCCATGCTGGAAACCTGTGGAGTCATAATGCTGTCGTGTTCCTATTCCGGTATATTTAAGGGAACGGATATGCTGATGGAACTGCAGGACAGGATAAATAACATAATGAACAAAACGGGAAGATTCATCATGATGATTCTTTTGGGCATAGTGACTTCGATCGTATTTTGCAGTCAGACTATAGCGGTGATCCTGTGCAGTGATCTTATGACTAAGCCTTATCTTTCAACAGGCGGGAGCAAAGAAGAAATGGCCATAGACATAGAAAATTCAACGATATTGATTTCAGTAATGATACCGTGGAATATAGCGTGCAGTGTACCGCTTGAAATGATGGGTGCGGGAACAGGCGCTCTCATGTATTCATATTTGATATTCGTATTGCCTGTAGTATACATATTTATGAAAAAAATATGGTTTAAGAATTCTGTGGAGAAGATTGAAAAATGATCATATCCTCTCCGATTATCACTATGCTGCTCCAGGGCAGTTCATACATATCGCCTAAACCTTTTTTGAAAAAACCGGTGCTCTGAAGTGAAGGAACGAGCACCGATTTTATTTTGCCGCTTTTTCTGTCGAAATTCATTTCAGCATCCCAAAGCTGACCGTGGCTTGCGCCTGTCGACAGATCGACTATCTCCTTGTTTCCGATTTCACTCAGCCGCATAACGTCCTCCTTGATTGCAGATAATACTAATAATATTATCGAGGAGGAAACAATATGAGTGATATTGAAAAAGAAAATCAGGATATCATACAGGAATTAGGCATGATAAAAACAGGGGGAGATTTTGAAAGCGATATACAGTATATAAACATAATCGGGGGTATAGAGGGACACAGCGCCTTGCCGGCTGAAAGCAAATCAACGAAATACGAACATCTTATCCCGCAGCTTATAGCAGTTGAAGAAAATCCTGCGCTCAAAGGTCTTTTCGTCACGCTGAATACAATGGGAGGGGATGTGGAAGCAGGACTTGCGCTTTCAGAAATGATATCTACGCTGTCAAAACCAACGGTTTCACTTGTGCTCGGAGGGGGACACAGTATAGGGATACCCTTGGCAACGGCAACGGATTATTCATTTATAGCAGGGACCGCTACGATGACTCTGCATCCGATACGGACGACAGGTCTTGTAATAACTGCTGAAATGACTTTTGAATATATGCGAAAAACTCAGGAAAGAGTCGTTGATTTCATAGCTAACCATTCGCGTGCCCAAAAGGAAGATATAGTAAAACTGATGAACTGCAGCGACAACATGTCCAATGATACGGGAACTATACTCTTTGGGAAAGAAGCTGTTGAAGCAGGTATAATAGATGAAGTTGGAGGAATCTCCAGGGCTTTGGGTGAACTCAGAAAGAGGATTTCAGAAAACGAATGACTGCAACTTGAGCGGACGTAAGATAAAAGACATATAATTGACATATTATTCCATATATGATAATATTTCTATATGGTAAAATATTACAAAGGAGGCTTCATATGGAAAATATAAGTGTGGCTGTAGTTACGGATAATGAAAATTACGGTAAGGCGCTGAGTGCGGGACTTTTGAATGTGGATCGCTCTTTTATAGTCAGTTTAATAAATAAAGATGAGTTCATGATAAAAATGAAAAAATGCAGCAGCGATGGAAGAGGTGTATATTTTACACAGAGCTTCGATCTGATACTATGGGATGGAGAAGAGGCTTATTCATTTTACGAAGGAAATATAGTATTTTTAACAGAAACACCGTCTGTAGCTGTAAAAGACAGCGGACAGATGAAATTCTGCATATATAAATACTGCTGTGCGCAGCAGATGGTTTCTGAGATATTTGATATATACGGGATACTTACAGGCAGAAGTCCTAAGATGTCACACCTGGAGAATATTCAGATATATGTATTTGCTTCATGGTCGGGAGGTTCAGGGTGCAGTACTGTGGCTGTAGAAACCGCCAGGGAGCTGAATAGATTTTACGGACGTAAGGTGCTGTACCTGTCTTTTGAAGAGATAGAGTCCACTGAAAATTTTATGCGTGGATACAGCGGGACATTTTCATTGAGCAAATATCTGTATCATCTTTTAAAAAAGAACGGAAAAGCTCCCTTTATAGAGAGTTATATTGTAAAGGATGAGTATGGGGTGGAAGCATTTTCTCCTGAAAAAGGAAGAAATCCTTTGAAAAAACTGAATGGCAGGGAATTATGCACATTTTTGGATGCAGTGATATCGGATGGGAGATATGATACTTTAGTGATCGATATTGGAGGAAGCTTATCAGAAAATGATATCATGTGTCTCGATATGGCAGAGAAGATATGTATAGTGACACTCCCGGAAAACAATAAATACAGGGAAGAGAAATACGTGAGATATCTGCTTTGTAAGTGCGGTGAACATGTTATGAATAAGATCGTTAAAGTCGTGAACATGGCGCAGAGGGATATATATGGAGATATAGAAGATGATCTGAAGAGCAAAAAAGACGGAGGGGATGATTTTATAGAGCCTTCCGTATACATAGAAAAGAGCCGTCATTTTATAGAAGAAAACGGTATAAAAAAAGTGCTTGATGAGGGAGGTTTCGGCAGCAGTATAGGACTGATAGCCGAGCTTATGACAGAGCCTGAGACGGCAGGAAATGCCTATGCTTGATAAAGATTGATAATTTAAAGGTATTTTCTTTACTTAACGCGGATTTAACAATATAATGTAAAGTAACAGTTATATTCGAAGTTTTGTTTAGGAAAGAAAAATGAATATCGAGGGTTTGCAGATCGGCCTGACTCTTCTCGGAGGACTGGCTCTTTTTATCTATGGAATGAATCTAATGAGCGACGGGCTACAGAAGGCAGCGGGAGAAAAGATGAAAAATATACTCGCGATTCTGACGAAAAATGCTTTGGTAGGTGTTTTGGCCGGAGCAGTTACGACTGCAGTTATACAGAGCAGCAGCGCAACGACGGTAATGGTAATAGGATTCGTTGCCGCCAATCTTATGAACCTTAGACAGGCTATAAGTATAATAATAGGAGCGAATATAGGAACGACAGTTACTGCGCAGCTGGTGGCATTTCAAATAGGCGACTATGCGTGGGGTTTTGTGATAATCGGATTTATAATGTATTTTTTCATATCGGGGTATGAGAAAGTAACGGATATAGGTCAGATAATATTTGCCTTCGGTGTGCTGTTTGTAGGGCTCAACGTTATGGGAGACGCTATGGAGCCGCTTTCCCAGACGGAAATGTTCGCAGATCTTATGCTGAAAGTATCTGATTCTCCTGCTCTGGGTGTGATAGTCGGGGCTGTGCTTACGGCGATAATACAAAGCAGCTCAGCGTCGATAGCGGTTTTGCAGAACCTTGCGGCTACCGCAGGTCCTGACGGAGTCACCAGTATAATAGGACTTACAGGTGCTATTCCGATCCTTTTTGGGACAAATATAGGAACGACGGTAACAGCACTTTTGGCGTCTATAGGCGGATCTGTGAATGCAAAGCGTGCAGCTTTGGCGCACACTATGTTCAATGTCGGCGGAACTCTCATATTCATATGGTTTACTCCTTATATAGCAATGTTCGTGGAAATGATATCGCCGTCGGGAGATGAGCTTGATGTTATATCAAGACAGATCGCCAATGCGCATCTGGGATTTAATATAGCCACAACTATAGTATTTATACCGCTTATCGGAGTACTTGTGAAGATAGTGACGAAATTGATCCCGGGAAAGGACGAGATCAAGGATCCCATGGAAGTGGTGTATCTCGATTACAACGTGATCGAACAGCCTTTTATAGCGATACACCTTGCGGTAAAAGAGCTTTCCAGAATGGCAGAGATCACAGTAGGCATGATAACGGAAACAAAAAAGGCTTTCCTGGGAGGAGATATGGATGCAGCGGAGTCGGTGATGAAAGATGAGACTGTAGTGGATAGTCTCAGAGATAAAATAACAGAGTATCTTTCATCGATATTCGTTTCCGAAGCTGTTACGGAGCATCAGGCAAGAACTATATCAGGGCTGCTGCATGTTGCTTCCGATGTAGAACATATAGGTGATTGCTGCAAGACCATATCTGAATTTGCAATAGAAAAAACGAAAAACGGATATGAGTTTTCTGATAACGCATGTGCCGAAATATACCAGTGTTTCCAGCTTGGCACAAAGATAGTGAATGATTCTATCGAAGCGTTGAGCACAGGAGATATGGAACTCGCACAGAGTGTAAAGCGGCAGGAAAGAAGGCTGAACGAACTGGAGGAAAAACTTCGTCAGCGGCATATGGAGAGACTTAACAGGCGGCAGTGTTCCCCTGAATTTACAGTTATATATACAGACGTGGTGCATCATATAGAGAATATAGGCGACAGCTGCGATAATATAGCAGACAGGGTGCTGGAGGATATAAACTTCAAAAATTCCTCTGCTGAAAAGACATCAGGGGAATGTGAGTAGTCAAATACTGTTCAGAAAATCAATATTATGTTATAATAAAATATACAATACAATATATAGGATGCCTGATAAGAGGTGCGGTAAATGCATTACGGAGAAATAAAGAACTACGATATAGCGAACGGCATAGGAGTAAGAGTTTCTCTTTTCGTTTCAGGATGCAGAAACAAGTGTAAGAACTGCTTTCAGCCGGAGACATGGGATTTTAAATACGGCAGAGTTTTTACCAGGGAAACGTGGGATGAGATCTTCAAGATGACAGAGCCTGAATATATAGATGGCATCACTGTGCTTGGCGGAGAGCCTTTCGAGCCGGAAAATCAGCGGGAACTGTATCCGTTTCTTAAGGAATTCAGAAAAAAATTCCCATTGAAAAGCATATGGGCATATTCCGGTTTTACCATCGAAGAACTGAAGGATGGCAGCTCAAGAGCATATTGTGAAGTGACGGATGAGATACTTTCACTTATAGATGTGCTGGTAGATGGAAAATTTGAAGAAGAGAAGAAAGACATATCTTTGAAGTTCAGGGGATCGAGCAATCAGAGACTCATAGATATGAAACTTACAAAATCAGAAGGTGAAGTCGTTTTGTGGGATGAAAACAGAGGCTGATTTTATGAAAAAAATCCTTATTATTGAAGACGAACCGAATATAAGGGAACTGATACTTTACAATCTCAAGACCAACGGATACGACGGTATATCCGCAGAAGACGGAATAATGGGAATAACCATGGTTCATAAAGAAAAACCTGATCTCATACTTCTTGATATAATGCTTCCGGGGAAAAGCGGTTATGATATATGTAAAGAGCTCAGAGAAGAGGGAAATAATACTCCGATAATTATGATAACCGCAAAGACGGAGGAAGTGGATAAAGTCATGGGGCTGGAATACGGTGCTGATGATTACATATCAAAACCCTTCGGGATACGTGAAATGATGGCAAGGATAAAAGCAGTACTGCGCAGATATGAGACGGGAAGCAGCGATGCACCGTCTGATACGGTGATTTCAGCAGACGATCTTGAAATAAACGTTGAATGTCATGAAGTCACTGTCGGAGGTAGGTATGTGGATCTTACGCTTAAAGAATTTGAACTGCTGAAATATCTTATGGAACACAGAGGTCATGTTTTTTCCAGGGATCAGCTTCTCAACAATGTTTGGGGAATAGATTATGTAGGGGAGACCAGGACAGTCGATGTTCATATAAGACATTTGAGACAGAAATTGTCGGAAGGCAAGCCTGAGGGCAAGAACGATGAACAGTATATAGAAACCATAAGAGGCAAAGGATATAAGGCGAGATGAAAAGCAAGCTTATAGTTATACTATCGGAAAGTGTTATTTCTACGTTGATCATTCTTTTCTTTGTGTGGAAACTTTACGTTATTCCGGGACTTGCTGAAGAAAATAAACCGACCGAAGATATAGTGGCGTCGGGAATACTTCTATTTATTCTTATCTATATTATTGTAACGGCATGTATTGTAATCCAGATATATTTTTATGTGCTCAAACCATATTCTAAAAAAGTTAAATCTCTTGAAAACGCTGCGGAAGAAAGCAAAGAAGCTGAGCAAATAAGAAGGGAGTTTGTGGCAAATGTGAGCCATGAACTGAAAACTCCTTTGACATCTATCTCGGGATTTATAGAGACGCTTCAGGCGGGAGCGGCGGAAGATCCTGAGATAAGGTCGAGATTTATCGACATAATAGCCATAGAAACTTCAAGACTCAAAAGACTTATAGAAGATCTGCTTGTACTTTCTGATATCGAAAACAAGAAAAAGAATGAACTGACTGAATTTGATGTGGGAGATGCTATTGAACGGACTGTGGAGATACTGCAGCCTATAGCGGATGAAAAAGATATAAATATAATAATGGAATTTGATGATGATATATCTTTGAAGGGGTCATCTGACAGATTCAGCCAGATGATGCTCAATCTTATAGAAAATGCAATAAAGTATTCGGATGTAGGCAGCAGGATATGGGTAAAGGCGGTGAAAGGCTATGATAAATTGTTTATAAGCGTCAAAGATGAGGGAATAGGGATAGCGCCGGAACATCATCAGAGACTGTTTGAGAGATTTTACCGTGTAGATAAGTCGAGGTCGAAAAAAGTAGGCGGTACAGGACTCGGACTTTCTATAGTAAAGCATATCGCTGTTCTTTTTGGGGCTTCATTGAACGTTGAGAGCGAAGTAGGCGAAGGCACTACATTTTATGTGACTTTTGATATAGACGGAGAATAACAGATCAGGCATGTAGAAATATAACATAAGAGCAGTGGAGAAAGGAGTTTATATTGCATCTTGACAACTTGATTGCAGACTTAGCGCTGATATTTATAGTGGCAGCTATAGTGACGATAATATTCAAAAAGTTGAATCAGCCTGTGATACTTGGATATATAGTCACAGGATTTCTCATAAGCCCGAATTTCACCTATATGCCTACGGTCATAGAAATCAACGATATAAGCGTATGGGCTGATATCGGCGTGATCTTTTTCATGTTTGGACTTGGCCTGGAGTTCAGTTTTAAAAAAATCGCAACAGTTGGAGGCAGCGCTTTTGTAGTTGTGCTTACGGTTATGTCTTCAATGATCCTGATAGGAACCGGAATCGGTACACTTCTGGGATGGAGCAAGATGGACTGTATTTTTCTTGGCGGAATGATATCCATGTCGTCTACGATGATAATACTTAAAGCCTATGACGAATACAGCCTGAAAAAAGAAAAATTTGCGCAGCTCGTCATGGGAGTTTTAGTAATAGAGGATATAGCGGGTATTTTTATGATGATAATACTTTCGACTATATCTGTAAGCCGGAATGTATCAGGTATAAATATGATAAGTGAAATAGGGATGCTGCTGATATTTTTAGTGATATGGCTGCTGCTTGGTATATATCTGATCCCGAGTTTCCTCAAAAAAATAAAGAATATTGCAAACGATGAAATGAT
>UQNP01000055.1 GCA_900542385.1 uncultured Eubacterium sp. | reverse complement strand
ACTTGCATGTGTTAGGCACGCCGCCAGCGTTCATCCTGAGCCAGGATCAAACTCTTGATTAATTCTATTTAACTCTCCCTTTACAGGAAGTTTTAAATCTGTTTGATTTCTTAACTCTTTACGCTTGCGCGTTCTTGCTTTCGCATCCGAATTATTGTCTTTAGAAATCGTCGGAAACCTTTCGCTCTTCCTTCTTTTCAGGTTTTGCTTTTGGTTTTCCTTGAATCGTTTTTTATTCGACTCAAATTTCTACACTATGAAGTTTTCAATGTTCTCGGCCTTTCCTTCTCCAGCTTTCACTCTTCCGTCTCGGCCTTGCCCGCTCCCTGGCGAGCTTTTTTATTGTATCGCATGTCTCTCGGTTTGTCAAGCTCTTTTTTTGCCTTTTTTTATCTTTTCTGCTCTTCGCTTGCTCCCCTCCGACAGCTCTGTTATATTATCAAATTTACTCCCGCTTGTCAATCTTTTTACCTATCTTTTTCTTATAATTTTTTCTCACCCCTGTACAGACCGAATATAAAGTAAAGAATGACCCCGCAAAGATTGAAAAAACCAAAGAACATATAAACTCCCGACGCGCTTGCATAATCCAGTATGAATCCTCCGATCAGTTGGCAGCATATGGTGCTCAAATTGCTCCCGATTATATAATAAGCTGATATAGCGAGGTTTTCATATCCTCTCTCTGCTAATTCGGCTGCATATCTCACAAATTCTATAAGTATTATTCCGTTCACAGCTCCCTGAGTAAAAAACAAGCATATGAGCCCCCACCACGGAAGTCCCGTACCATACAGCATAAATCTTGCCGCTGAGATCATCATTGCCGCTGCCAGCAGTTTCTCCGTAGTGAATCTCTTTGACAATCTGCTGCACCATGCCATAAACGGCACTTCGCTCCCCACCATCAAAAGCATGGCAGTTCCTACTCCTGCAACAGTTCCTCCCCCTTCTATATATAAAAAACTAAAATATGTATTGTTTGCCACATTTGTTCCGCCCATAAAAAAAGCGCATATTATCAGATATCTTAGTTTTTTGTTTTTCAGCACGGCAATATATCCTCCGGAAGCTTTCCTCGGTTCCTCAGCTTTTTTTATACTGCCGCTTCTCTTTTCTTTTCCTATACCTGCAACTGCACATGCCGCCAGAATAAAGCTTACTATGTAAAACCAGAATATGATCGAAAGATCAAATATATCAACACAGATACCTGCCAGAAACACTCCCAGGGCAAAGCCTACCGCTCCCCAGGCTCTAAGGCCGCCGAAATCCCTGTTCATCTCCACCGTAAAAGCATCTGTAAGAGACATTACAGGAGCCTGAAAAAAATACATTATACCAAAGGTCACAAGGAACACAGCATACTCATTTATTCCTTTAAGCACAAAGCACACGGCAGACGACATGATGCATAGCATCATCAATATTGCATATTTCCTGCCGGCAGCGCTGTAACATCTTCCCCAGAAAGCTGATGCAAATATGGCCACCGCTGTACCTGTAGCCGTTATACTGCCTATCTGAGATCCGGAAAACCCTATGGCGCTCATATACTGTCCGACAAGAGGAAGGAATGCGCCTATCGACATATATGAAAAATTATACAAAACCGCATACTTATATTTTCTTCTATCCATAAAATCACGTCTCCACAGACATCAACTGACTGTAACATCTTTTTCAGTATAACAAACCCATTTTATGCAAACAATAAAATAAGTTTAAAATATGAGGCAGATATTTGATTTTCGGAGGTGTTTTTTTGACTATAATACTGATACGCACTGTCATCTTATATATGGTGATACTGTTTGTCATACGGATAATGGGCAAAGCAGAGCTTTCCAAGATGTCCCCTTTTCAATTGATAGTATCGTTCATGATAGCGGAGCTGGCAGCAATACCTATAGAATCTCCGGATGTATCCATGATAACCGGAGTCACTGCCATATTCACACTGCTTTTTCTGCAGGTATTCATTTCTTTCCTTTCTATCAAAAGCGAACGCATTAAAAATATATTCAGCGGTACACCCAGCATCATCATAGATAACGGAGAGATCAATCTAAAGGAAATGAAAAAACTGCGCATAACGACAAACGATCTGCTGGAACAGCTCCGTATAGGCGGCTGCCCCTCCATCTCCGATGTTGAATATGCTGTTATGGAATCCAACGGCGCCTTGTCGATAATAAAGAAATCCGAAACCAAGCCTCTGACAGCAAAAGATCTTTCCATAAAAAAAGAAAAGGGCTCTCTTCCCGTCATACTTATAACAGACGGCACACTGTACAGCGGTAATCTTATTACATCCGGCTGGAATGAAACTCAATTAAAAAAAGCCCTTTCAGACAGCGGCATCCTTCGCTATGAAGACGTGTTCCTTGCCTTCTGTGATGAAAACAGCAAGCTTCATATATTCATCCAAAACGAAAAATCAACACATGCGAAGGAGATAGTATAATGAGAGATCTGATAATATCCATTGCATGTATGCTGACAATACTGACACCCTGCTATATATACTATGAATATTCCGCAGATCGTTCAGATCGGTACGTATACAAAATAGAAGAAAATATCATACCTGCCATAGTAGAACACGAATGGGACAAAGCCTTGTCAGATTTTAATGATCTTGCAAAACAATGGCAAAGGCAGAAAAAAATATCAGTGTATTTTTTAAGCACCGAGGATATAAACGAGATAGATTCCATAATGTCAAAAACATTTTACTACATTAAAATGGAGGACGATTCTAATGCATCAGGCGAAGCTTCTTACCTGAAGGAGCAGCTTGAACTGCTCCACAGAAACGAGATACCTGATCTTAAAAACGTATTTTAATCAAAGCCGTAAGCTTCCCGCACCTTTGACGCACCTTCTTCTATTATGCTCCATGTGCGTTCATACGAATCTTCCACGGACTGACGTATGCCGCCTATACCCGTGTACGTCTCTATATCTGCTGCGTTATCTGCCGGGAGTATGTAGTATACGGGGCCTGCCTGATTTTTATAAACCCATGTAGGCACATAATCTACTCCCGAAAGATATGTTCTTTCCTCATCTTTTTTAATGTCAAGATAGATCACAAGTCCGTCTTCCGTATGGCCCGTATTAAGATTCATCATCTCCCGCCTCTGATTGGAAAGTTGGTTTCCCACAGAAAAAGCACAGAACATCAAGTGTTCTTTATCATCACCGGTCTCACTTTTAAAAACATCTACCGGCTGGACCACATGAGGATGGCTTCCGATCAGCGCATCCACTCCCATGTCGCACAATTTCTGCGCAATTTCACGCTGCCATCCCGACTCTTTCAGATGGTATTCTTCTCCCCAATGAAGGTAGACTATGGTAAATTCCGCGCCGTCATTTTCCATCGAATTAAGACACTCTCTCATTTCGTTGTAAAAAGCTTCCCGGTCATCAGGATCAAAGGAATTTAGATATCCCGCACTTTCTTCATCTACAGGATTTCCGTTGATACCTTTCAGATCGTCGCTTCTCGGAGTTTCATACGTAAAATTGACTATGCCGATTTTTATTCCTTCCACATCTTTTACGATATATTTCTTTTCATCGTCCGAATGTCTGGCTCCTGTATAATTTATTCCCTTTTCAGCCAATATCTGCGATGTTCTCATGAAGCCTTCTTTTCCACTGTCATATATGTGATTATTAGCCAGCAGCATCAGATCCACCCCGCTTTCAGATAAGGAATCCGCTATGGAGTCCGGCGATCTGAACATCGGATATCCTGAATATCCCGATCCTCCGCCTGCAAGAGTCGTCTCAAGATTGACAGCCATATACGACGCCTTGGAATAAACCTGCTCTATGAACTTAAAGCAATCGCTGAAATCATAACTGCCGTCCTCTGTTTTATAATCAGGCGATCTGTAAAAAGGACTGTGCAGCATGATATCTCCTGCGCTTCCCACCGTAGCAGTCTTTATTTCGCTTTCCTTCACCGCGGATACATCCAGAGCTTTTTCCACCGGCGCCGTGTTCAGCAGCACCACCGCCGATACGGCTACGGCAGCGAGCATCACCAATAGCACAGCTTTTAAATGTCGTTTTTTACTATTCTTTTTCATTTCCGTCCTGCGTCCATTTCTCCATCGTTTATAGCCTGATCATACATTCTTCTTTATTAGATTTTATATTTAAACATGCATTTATTCAATCACTTATTCAATTTATTTATACGCTTCAGTCAAATAACCTCTTGTATTATTTCTTTTGCAGCTTTTTCCATATCCCATGAATCCGCCACCTCGATCACCGGAATGCGTTTATTCTTTTCTTTCAGCAAATCCAAAAGTTCTTCAGCACGTTCACACGGATCGTGTCTCATGAAAACTACTCCGTCCACTTTTGAATACAGATCTGCCGTTACTGCGATGCAAACATCGTCGAGCGCTCTCCTCATTTCTTCCAGATCATTCTTACCTGCATTTGCACACGGTTCATCACATTCGGAACACCCACTTACCAATAACACTTTTCCTATATCAGGCAGCACTATCTCGTCATATTCCGAAAAACTTTCATCAATATCGTATTTATATCCTTTCATAAAAAAACCTCCTGTCAAGTCCTGTTTAGATTCTTGACAGAAGGTTTGTTTTTTATTTAAGATCGCAGATACAATCCCATGCGGGATCATTCTATTACTTTATACATCTTGACCGCATCTTCTTTGCGGCACGATTCGATCAGGGCTTCTACTTCAACTTTAAGGCTCCCGTTTCCAAACATCACGGAAATTTCATCGCCTTCCTTCACTTCAGTCCCCGGCTTTGCCGGTTTTCCGTTCACCAGTATCCTTCGCTGTTCGCACGCTTCTTTCGCAACCGTACGTCTTTTTATTATCCTTGAATTTTTTAAAAATTTATCTATTCTCATTATCTCGCCGCTTTTCCTGTTATCCTGTCTATAGTAAGTTTCAGCATATGTATATCATCAAATGCGGAATCTATGTATTTAACGCCTTCATCGTGATAATCAGGACTGAATTTCTCTGCTATTGCTGAGATTCCCATCCTCTTTTCCTCCGCATCTTCAACGATCTCAATCTTTCCGAACACCATGGCAGATCTGAATTTAGTCGCAAACTTTTCCGGCATCAGCTCCACCGAATCAACTACGTTGAAACATACTTTATCATTGTATTTTATATTGTCTATTTTATGCCCCTCTTTTGCACAGTGAAAATAGAGTGCATCGTTGATATACACGAAATTTATAGGAGTTGCATAAGGCACTCCGTCTTCCCCAACCGTTGTGAGTGTACCGTATTCAGCGTCTTTGAGCATCTCCATACATTCTTCCACAGGCATGAATTTGTCCTGTCTTCTCATCTTTCTTTCCATATATGAATCCTCCAAACTGATTCTCAACTAACAATATCATGTGTCTAAAAGTACATCATTCGCTAAAATATAAGATGATTTATGAAAAAAGAGCAGCTGTCGCTGCTCTTTGGAATCTCTATTTGTTTACTGCATCCTTCAGAGCTTTTCCTGCTTTGAATACAGGAGCTTTTGAAGCGGCAATCTTTATTACTTCACCCGGTTTCCTCGGATTTCTTCCCTGTCTTGCTTTTCTCTGGCGAACTTCAAAAGTACCGAAACCGATCAACTGAACCTTTTCTTCTTTAACGAGAGCACTTTCTACACTTGATACAAAAGCGTTTACAGCCAGCTCTGCATCTTTTTTAGTAAAACCAGTTTTCTCTGCTACCGCAGCTACCAATTCAGCCTTATTCATCAATAAATCCTCCTTAAAAATAATAACGAATAGCTTTGCACTACTATTTAAAACAAATTTAATGAAAGCTTGCACCGCCTTCGTGCTCTATTGTCCCATTTTTCAATGGTTTTGTCAAGTTCCATTTGCTTTAAAACGCTTATTTTTATTAAAAACCAGACGGTTATTTACCATAATTTCAGTTTGTCACATATGCTCACAAGTTTGTTTCCCATAGGCATATTTTTCACTTCGTCACGCGTTACCGCTTTCGTTCTCAGCACCATAAGTCCATAAACGATTATTGCAAGCAGTATAGCTATTATCGTAGACATCCCATTGCTGCCGGTAATCATATAGCACAATTTGTAAAGCGCTACTGCTACTATCCCCATAACTGCCGAGGATATTAGCGGCTTGACAAAAATAGTCACCATAGGGAAATTCACTTTAGTATATTTCCTCAGCGATATTACATCCAGGGTCGCAGCTATAAAATATGCTACTACTGTACCTATAGCCGCTCCAAGTACATTTATCGCCGGTATAGCTGTAAGGGTCCACGTTATTATGAATTTTACAACAACGCCTATGAATAAATTCCTTACAGGTATCATCTGCTTGCCTATTCCCTGCAGTCCTCCAGTCATAGTCAGAACTACAGCAAGTCCTACGAATCCCACACCCAGTATCTGAAGACACGGCGCCGCACTGACAGCGCTCTCTGCCTGTGTAGGATAAAGGAGCAGCAGTATAGGCTCTGCCAGAACTATAAGTCCTACCGCACACGGAATACCGATTATCATCGATAGTCTGAATCCCATTATCAGATTTTTATGGAGATCTTCCGTATCCTTTTTTCTATGGGCTGCTGATACCAGCGGTACAAGACTCAGAACTATAGCCTGCGTCAGTATCTGCGGAAATCCTACGAGCGGCGATGCAAAACCGGTGAGCTGACCATAGAGATCCTCAGCCGCCAGCTTATCCCATCCCGATGCCGCAAGACGCGTGGAAACTACTCCTGCATCTATAAGATTGACTATAGGCATTATAGATGTACCTATGGTTATAGGAACTGCGATTATAAGGATCTTTTTCATTATTTCTGAAGACTTGGATACTTCCCCTGTATTGTCTTCATTTACATTCTTCTTGATCCTCTTTCTCGACAGCATATATATTATTATAACGGTTATCAATCCCCCGAAAGCACCTGCCGATGCACCGAAGCACCCTCCGGCAGCTCCTCTCTGCTGGTCTGTGAAATCCGCCGCCATCCACACATTGTTCATCATGAACATGGCGAGAGTAAGCCCGCATACGACTCTGAAGATCTGCTCTACTATCTGCGATATCGCTGTCGGCGTCATTTCATTCATTCCCTGAAAGTATCCTCTGTATGACGCCATGAGCGGTACTAAAATAAGAGCAGGAGCAGTGGCCTTCATCGACAGCTCCGATCCCGGGACATGAAATATATCCGCTATAGTTCCTGCAAAGAAAAACACTATACAGAATCCTGCTATTCCCAGGAAAAGCATCAAAGTCCTGGACAGCTTAAAAACTCTCTCCGCTTCACGATATTGTCCCATCACCTGTCGTTCCGATACCATTTTAGATATCGCTACAGGCAATCCTGCTGTTGAAAAAACAAGAAGAAAATTGTACAGGGAATACGCAGGCGTATAATTCGCCATACCTACCGATCCTATCATATTCGCCAGAGGTATCCTGAAAAACGCTCCAAGGAATTTTACAAAAAGACCTGCGACTGCCAATACAGCCGCACCCTTAACCAATGATTTTTTAGTCATATTTAAAGCCTCTCAAGTATTTTTGCGACAGCTTTTTCAACGTTATACACCGTCTTTTCCACATCTATGGTAGGATAGCTGCCATTTTCATACACAACTTTTCCGTCTACAACAGTCATCATTATATCACTGCCTGAATAAGAATACACTATATTATTGATGATATTGTGAACTGGATACATATTAGGCAAAGTTGTGTCTATCACTATCAGATCCGCTCTGTTACCTTCTTTTACGGCTCCGCAGTCCTCTCTTCCCTGCGCAGCTGCACCGCCCAGGGTTGCTGCCGCAAACACTTCCTGCGGAGTCACAGCTTCAGGGTCATCAGCAGCTATTTTTCCGCCCGCTGCCATGAACTTCAATTCTTCTATAAAATTGAGACTGTTGTTGCTGGCAACACTGTCAGTGCCGACAGCCACCTTGACTCCGCTCCTCAGCATTTTCGAAACATCACATATACCGCTGTCCAGTTTCATATTGCTTACAGGGTTCACAGCAACGGTCACATTCTTTCTTTTGAATATCTCAAGATCTTCTTCCGTAGAATACACACAGTGGGCCGCCACAGCAGGGACATCGAATATCCCGTTTTTTTCAAGATATGCAGCCGGTGTCATGCCATGACGTTTTATACATTCTTCATGTTCAAATTTAGTTTCCGATACATGAACCTGCATCAGTGCGTTCTTTTCAACTGCATATTCAGCAAGCGCCGCTGCCGTATCGGCATCAGATGTATACTCCGCGTGCAGACTCATGTCCACTTTTATCCGTCCGGCTGCTGCACCGTTAAAATTATCATAAAAGTCTTTTGCCTCTGCAAAGCCGCGAAGCTTTCTCGGGTCTTTTCCTTCTGTATTTGCCACAGATCTCGCGATATTTCCCTTGGCACCGCTCTCATCGTATGCCCTCGCCATCTCTTCGCAGAAATAATACATATCGCTTGTAGATACTATCCCAAATCTGAAAGATTCCGCCATAGCAAGCATAGTTGCCCAGTATACGGCCTCTCCAGTAAGTTTATCCTCAAAAGGAAATATCTTCTTGTTCAGCCAATCCTGAAGCACCATGTTCTCTCCGTATCCTCTCATCAAGGTCATAGGCGAATGTGCGTGCGCATTATAAAAGCCGCTCATAAGAAGCTTGCCGTTTCCATCGTATTCTCTTCCCCATTTTCCGCCAGGGCGGTCATTTCCTACATACTCGATCCCGCTTTTGCGAATCCCTACAAAACAGTCTTTCTTCAAATTAAGATTTTCATCCAGTATATCTATGTTTTTAAAAAGCATGATTTCTCCCTTCTGTATCCGCTTACATCAACGGCGCAACAAGTCTCAGTATCCTTCCTGCGATCTTGCAGAGAAGGCTGTACTCCTGACAATCTGTAACCGTTATCTTCTTACATTGTCTGAGAGTATTATCAAAATCCACCTCAATATCGCTGATAACAGGATTTTTCCATATGTACGCCGCACATTCAAAATGAAGATATAAACTTCTGTAGTCGAGATTTATCGTCCCCACTACTGCCCTTTCATCATCACATGTGAATACTTTCGCATGAACGAATCCCGGAATATATTCATATATCTCCACGCCCTGCCGTATAAGCTGTTCGTAATAGGTCCTCGCAAGCATGTACGCATATTTCTTGTCCGGGATATGCGGCAGTATGAGTTTTACATCTACTCCTCTCTGAGCCGCGAATATCAGTGAGTTTACAAGCTCTTCATCCAAAATAAGATACGGCGTCATTATATGCACGTAGTCTTTAGCTCTGTTCAATATATCAAGATAAACTTTCTCTCCTACATCTTCATCATCAAACGGGCTGTCTCCGTACGGAGCTATATATCCGCCCTTTCTCATTCCCGCTTCTGAAACGGCATACTTCTGCATATATCTGTCGTAGTTTTCCTTATGCTTTTCATCTATGTTCCACATCTGCAAAAACATAAGAGTAAAGCTATCAACAGCTGTACCCTGCACCATTATCGCCGTATCCTTCCAGTGACCGAATCTCTCTTTTCTGTTTATGTATTCGTCAGCTATGTTTATGCCTCCTGTGAATGCAGTATTACCGTCTATCACCACTATTTTTCGATGGTCTCTGTTGTTCTGATGAGTCGTCAGAAAAGGCTTCATCGGTGAAAAAACTTTGCATTTTATACCAAAGCTTTTCATTCTTTCAGGATAGTTTTTAGGAAGCAGCGACAGAGTACATGTCCCGTCGTACATAAATCTTACTTCCACTCCCTCTCTCGCTTTTCTTGCCAGTATCCTGAGTATCCTATTCCACATATATCCTTTATCTACTATGAAATATTCCAGAAAAATAAATTTCTCAGCTTTTTCAAGCTGATAGACAAGTTCTTCAAATTTATCTTCCCCAAGAGGAAAATATTTGACGCTGGCTCCGTTGTAAACGGGATACTTTCCCTTTCTGTACAGATATTTGACAAATCCGTATTCCTGCTTTGATTCGGAACGGATACTGTTTATAGTATCTTCATCAGGTTCAAGATATTTGCTCTCTTCTTCTATCAGTTCTGATACTCGTTTTGATATAAAAGCCGTTCCCGGCTGCATTTTAGTATACAGATAAAAAACAACACCGACTATAGGCACGAGAAGTATCAATATTATCCACATCAGCTTAAAACTTGAATTCTGCTGTGCATTCAGTATATATATCAGTATTATTATAGCCAGAATACTGATAATATAATTCACCATCCACGTACTGTTATCCAGGATGGCGAATCCCCCGAAAAGTATTACCGCTTGAATCAGCATCAAGAATATCAGTATTCCTGTCCTGCCGAATATCAGCTTCCAAAATTTCCTCATTCTTTCCATCGCTATATGCTCCCCCTTTAAGGCGCTGTTCACT
>UQNP01000054.1 GCA_900542385.1 uncultured Eubacterium sp. | reverse complement strand
ATATTTTTTATCAGCGGATGTTCCGACAGCCGAGATCGTGGAGATGTTTCTATGAAAAACGAAAAAAATACAAAAGAATACTATACGCGAAACTCTACCATTGAAGAAGTTGCCGGCTCTCCGTTGTTTGAAGATTACGGAAGACTTATCTTTCCCACCGACAATCAGTTTTACAGCGGTACTACATTAAGCGATATAGATCTGACATGGTATAATAATATCGATTCTGATAAAACCGTTGAAATAGCAAACTATTTCAGAGACAGCGTCCTTTCAGGCGAAACGATATTTTATGATATCTACACCGAAGAAGAAAAGGCTCTCGATCCTGAGAAGCGCAACACAGGGCTCTTCTTCAGAGGTGATCCGGAAGAAAAATTTGCAGTTTGTAATGCCGGAGGCGGATTTGCTTATGTAGGCGCTATACACGACAGTTTTCCTCATGCATTGGAATTATCAAAAAAAGGATATAACGCCTTTGCTCTTATATATCGTCCGGATGCTCAGTCCGCATGTGAAGACCTTGCCCGTGCGATAAGTTTCATATTTGAACATGCAGAAGAGCTCCAGATAGATACAGACTGCTACTCCCTTTGGGGAGGCTCTGCCGGCGCCAGGATGTCAGCGTGGCTCGGATCCTACGACCCGTCCGCTTTCGGAGGAGATGACATTCCTCGTCCCGGAACAGTGGTAATGCAATATACGGGTCATTCCGATTACACAAAAAACGATCCGCCGACCTTTGCCTGTGTGAGAGAAAACGACTGGATCGCCGACTGGCACACGATGCAGCGCAGGATAAATGCTTTAAACTCTCTCGGCATACCTACAGAATTTCATCATTATCCCGGTCTAAGTCACGGCTTCGGTCTGGGAACAGGCACCGCTGCCGAAGGCTGGCTCGATGAAGCGGTTTCATTTTGGGAACGACAAATGTAGCAATATAAACCAATAATATAAAATATACAAAGGAGTGTTATTCATGAGTAAAAAAATTTTGATTTTATCGGGAATCCTCGAAAAAAAGGAAATTCTGATCTTTTATGCAGCGAGTTTGCTCGCGGAGCAGAAGCTTCCGGCCATTCAGTAGAAAAGGTTTATATTCAGGATCTGAAAATCAGAAGCTGTATGGCATGCTATGGCTGTCGCGGCACAGGCTCTTGCGTTCAAAATGATGATATGACGCAGCTGCTGGAAAAAATGATCGCTTCTGATGTGATAGTGCTTGCAACACCGGTATACTTCTACTCCATGTGCGGTCAAATGAAAACCATGATAGACAGAACTCTTCCTCGCTACACGGAAATAACAGACAAGGATTTTTATTTTATCGCAACGGCCGCAGCCGGAGCCGGAGCAATACAGCGTACGATGGATTCTCTGGCAGGATTCACCGACTGTCTCCCTGGAGCAAAGGTCAAGGATATGATATACGGCGGCGGAGTTTATGAAAAAGGAGATGTCACTGATACAGACAACATGAAAAAAGCGTACGAACTGGGTCTTAACGTCTGACACGGCAAAACATCGTTTTTATCATCGAATCAAAAGAGGTATTTCAATTATATAAGAGGCGGAGTGTATAAAATCTCCGCCTTGTTTTATTTAATAAATCACTCTATCTTTTATCTTCGGGCATATACATATAAACTGTAATGCCATTGTAACATATATTTCACACTATATGACAGCTTCTATGTTATACTATATAAAATCATCTAAATGAAATATAAAGGAGGCAGCAAATGAAAATAAAATTCCTTGGAACAGGCGATTCATTCGGTCACGGCGGCAGGCTCCAGGCAGCTATCCTGGCGGACACATCCAGCCACCGCATTTTATTCGACTGCGGCTCCACCGTTCTCAATTCCATGCATCGTTTTGACATAAGCCCCAATTCCATCGAGGCAATATTTATAAGCCATCTCCACGGAGATCACTTCTGCGGGCTTCCTTATTTCATACTGGACGCCCAGCTCCACAGCAAACGAAAAAATCCGCTCCTGCTGACAGGTCCAAAGGGTTTTAAAAAGAGACTTACAGACGCCATGGAGCTCATGTTCCCCGGCTCCTCCAAAACAAAGCAGAGATTTGATATCACAGTGGAAGAATTATCTGAAGACCCGCTCATATATGGCAAAATTATTCTGAAAAACGCTGAAATGATGCATCCAAGCGGAGATCCGGCCCTTGCACTGAGACTTGAAGCTGATGGCAAAGTTCTCGCCTATACAGGAGACACCCAGTGGAACGATAACATCCCGGTTATAAGCAAAAATGCCGACTGTCTCATTTCGGAAGCTTATTTTTACAGCAAAGATGTGAAATTCCATCTCAATTTTAAAACCATAGAAGAAAACAGGCATCATATAGATGCGAAAAAAATCATACTCACCCACATGGGTCCTGAAATGCTTGCCAATGCAGATAATGTCAGCGATGACTTCATATGCGCATACGACGGCATGGAAATATCTATTTAAGAAAGGAATCAATGATATGCTGCAAATTCTTGAGACTAAAGATTTCGACAAAGCCTATGCTCTGATGGATTCGAGTTTTCCATCAGATGAACACAGAGGATATGAAGAACAAAAAAATCTCCTTGCAGATCCAAAATATACCCTGTACGCAATATACGATGAAGATACTGATGATAAAAACGAAGAAAAATATATAAAAGCTATTATCGCTGTCTTTCATTTTGATGACTTTGCTTTCATCGAACATTTTGCCGTCAATCCAATATACAGAAACCAGGGACTCGGCTCCATCATCCTGAATGAACTCAAAACAGCCCTGGACTGTCAGATCTGCCTTGAAGTCGAACTCCCTGAAACAGAAAATGCAAAAAGACGAATAGGCTTTTACGAACGCAACGGCTTTTATCTCAACAAATATTCACACACACAGCCACCGCTTTCAGAAGGAGGAAATCCCATTCCGCTATATATAATGACCAGTGAACGCGCTGTAG
The DNA here is from genome assembly GCA_900542385.1 of uncultured Eubacterium sp. Lineage (GTDB taxonomy): Bacteria > Bacillota > Clostridia > Peptostreptococcales > Anaerovoracaceae > Lentihominibacter > Lentihominibacter excrementavium. The sequence continues at coordinate 7,629 of UQNP01000054.1, read as the reverse complement.
ACAAAAAAGAGTTTGAACATATACAATCTGTTCTTTTTAAAGGAGTTTATCATACAGATCAAAATCCCAAATAAAATTCCAATATAAACATATAAGAAAACGGCTTTACCCATAAAAAATGGAGGGTACTGCCGTTTTTTACTACTTTTTACTATTTAATTTCTGACTATTTTTTCCTTTCCACTTTATAGCTATCGCACTCACCGCAGCCAAAATTAAAATTGCCGCCGCAAATATCACTCCTATCCTCACTACCATATCAGCAAACAATCCCTCAGGCAGCATCCTTATCATGTAATCCTCATCAGGATCGAATATCCATAGATCATTATCGAAAAAAACATGATGAAATGCAACGAATACGGCATTGAAATCAATAGCCGCCGCTGCGCCCAGCACCAGTACCGCCGCGGCTGTAACTGCTACAGCCGCAAGATAACTGCGCGGAAGGATTCTCCTGAAATCAGCTTTCATTATGTAAAGCAATACCAAACATGCCGCTGCAATGACTGTTGACCAGAAACGTATGGCCAGACCTCCCTGAAAAAGTCCTTTGACCTCAGCCATATGAAATCTGTCCTGTTCATTGAAAAAATCCTGCTCTGTTCCTTCTACCGTGGTAATAACAGACAGCGTATGTCTTTCTCCTATCAGATAATCCATCATTTCGTGTGTAACATACATGGCATCATCCATAGTCATATCAAGTTCTGAGAGTACATCGTATTTTTCATATTCCGTTTTATACACATTAAAATCAGCATATAAAGCCACCTGAAAACTCGTAAAAAATATCGATATGATCAAAGAAAAAGCAAAAATCACACCAACTATCCAGTGTGATTTTTTAATCATATCTATACCCTTGCTCCTGTCATCAGATCTGAGCTTATCAAAAACCGTCTTCTTTTTCTCAGTACTTCCAATATTACCATTTATGGTTCTTTCTGTTTCCAAACTCATTTTTATTTTACTTTCTCTATCGGTATCAATATCTTAGTTACATGTTCTTTTTCTTCTTTTACATCTACAGGAGAAATGATAAATTCCTCAGATACAGGCCCGCTTACTTTATATTCATTCTGATTGATCCACTGCAATGCCTTTACATAAGTTTTTATTATGTCGCTGTACGGTCCTACATGGAATATAGTGGCTGCATAAAATCCCCCGAAATCTCTCACTTTATCCGAGTCTTCCTCTTCCACCTGTATTCCGAATTCTATGTCACAAGTCTTCGACAAAAACTGGTCCAGCAATTCCGTATGATACGTCACTATTATCGGACCGCACACATGCAATCCGTTCTTTCTCACCTCGTCATTTATACTAACCCATCTTTCCAGCGAAACTTCTTCATTGTGATAGGCCTTCATCACCTTTCTTGAATAATATATATTTATTTTAGGTACTTGCTCGATTTTGATTTCATCAATATCTATATCATTTTCTGAAAGGCTTTCATGCTGCTTAAGTATACTGCCTCCATCCTTGAGCCTCTCTAAAAGAACTTCGCCCTCCTTATATGAACGTTCAAGTTCCGAAATTTCCTTTTTTATACAATTCATCCGTTCTTCAACGCTTGTCTCCATCGTATCCAGATTATTATCAGAAACTATATCTTTTATCTCTTTAAGACCTATTCCAAGACACCTTAATTTTCTTATTATAATTATATTAAGCATTTGATCTTTGCTGTAATACCTGTATTTACTGTCTTCTTTTCTTATTTCAGGTACAACAAGATCTATTTCATCATAATAACGCAGCGTCCTTATGGAAATATTGCAAGTGGATGCCACTTCACCTATTGAGTAGTAGTCTTTCCGATTCATCAGTTCCTCCAAATGGATCTCTTTTTTACAATCTAATACAGTATTTTCTATTATACCACCATTGAAATTCATTTGAAAAGGTTTTTATTTCCAATTATATTTTTATACAAAGTTTTATTTGAAAAAATTTTAGAATTTCTTGTAAATAAAAAACCGCTGACCTGCATGACCTTAAAAGTCATACAAGGCAGCGGTCTGATTCTTATAGATACAATGCTATTTATAAGTTTCAAATACGAACTGAACAATCGTGCAGAGCTTAGGCTCTGTAAGTACATCTATTGAGCTTGGGAATTCAGGATTTTCCGGAAGATCTATGTACTTGTAGTTTCTTACTTCTACTACAATCTTGTCACCTATCACTTTGTTGATTCTTGCATGATATTCAAGATAATCTCCTGCAAAGCAAGGCTCGTACAATCTTACCTTCTCAACTTTTGTGATATGTCCTGTATTTCCAAATTCTCTTGCCATCAGTCTCTTTGCAGTGTCTTCCATAAGAGTGATGTTTCTTGCTCCGTTTACTACTCCGCCGAGATAGAAAACGTCTCTGTCAGACATTCTGTATCTGAATGTTATATCTTCAGGATGATCCTCGTCAAATCCAACTTCAGGGAAATCTTCGTTGTCTGCCCATGGCTCTTCAACAGTTCCATCAGGCTGTTCTCCTCTCTGAAGATGTTTTTTAACAACAAGTCTTACATTTCCTTCACTGCAAAGCATAGGCTCATCAAACCAAACCATTTCACCTGTGATGCAGTCTTCTTTTGCCTTTCCGGCTCTGTATGCCGGTGTTGCAAGCTTATAAACCTGGATATGACAGTCTCTCGATGTGTTTCCGATATGAGTCAGAGTTGCTTTGTACTCCATCATATCGCCTACATATACATCTTCGTAAACTTCCACTCCGGTATATCCGAGACAAAGAGATTCGTCTCCGTCAACCAGTATCATTTCTTCGGTTTCTACATCACCGATAAAATCAAACTGTCTTCCTACAGGTACTATTCCGTCAGGATTGTTGGCGTCTGCTGTTGTCATGTTATAGCTCAGATATGAAACTTTTCTCATTTTAGCATTCCTCCTTTTTAAGATCTCTTCTCTTTAAAATGCTATTATATTACTCCCTCTTCATGGAGAGCTTTTTCTTCTTCTTCAGTCAATCCGAAAATCTCTCGGTTATGCTGTCCGAGAAGTGGAGGTGCCGAATCCACTCCTCCCGGTGTTTCCGACAATTTTATAACACATCCCTGGAAATACATATCTCCTACAGTAGGATGTTCGCAATGTACCATCATATCTCTTGCCTGGATGTGAGGATGCTCTATAGCTTCCTTTACATCAAGTACAGGACCGCAAGGTATTCCTGCCTCGTCCATAATATTTTCAAGCTCTTTCTTAGTATAATCTTTACACCAATCTCTTATAAGAGCCTGAAGATCAGGAATATAGTTCTTGCATCTGAGATCGTTGTTTGCGTATCTCGGATCCTCCAGAAGCTCCGGATGACCTATTGTTTCGGCAAACTTTGAAAAAAGTCTGTCATTTCCTACGCCAAGCGCTACAAATCCGTCCTTACATTTGTATATATCAAATGGAGCTATAGACGGGTCAACGTTTCCGTTTCTCTGAGAAATTTCCCCATCCATCGTATAGTTTACTATAGCATTCTCCAGGAGACTGAATATAACGTCAAACATAGCAACGTCTATCTGCTGACCTTCGCCTGTCTTTTCTCTGTGATAGAGAGCCATTCCGATACCTACCATAAGATAGATCCCTGCAACATGGTCCGCTATAGACGGTCCTACTTTTACAGGATCCGTAACTTTAAATCCAGTAAGATTTACCATACCGCCCATTGCCTGAGCTACTATATCGTAGCAAGGTCTGTGAGTTATAGGTCCGTACTGTCCGAAACCTGATCCCGAAGCATATATGATATTCGGATTGATCTTTCTTACTGTCTCATAATCGATCTTGAGTTTCTTCGTAACTCCACCTTTGTAGTTCTCAACGAGAACGTCTGCATCTTTTACAAGATCGTAGAACATCTGAAGACCTTTTTCAGATTTAAGATTGAGCGTAACACCCTTCTTGTTACGATTTACAAATCCGTAAAAGCCGCTTTCTCCGGTTTTTTCATCAATAGGCCCCCAGTGTCTGGACTGTTCTCCGGCCACCGGCTCAATTTTGATTACATCTGCACCGTAATCAGCTAAAAACATCGTGCAAAACGGCCCGTTCAGAGCAGATGTCAGGTCAACGACTTTTAAACCTTCAAAAACTTTTCCCATGTTAAATTTCCTCCATTTGTTTCCATGTTTTGTATCTCACGTTAAAATTTTAACTTACTGTCTCCACTATATTATATACAGTCAACGGAGAGTCAACCAAATCTTGGTTGACTTCCCCCATATTTTTGACAAAAAGTTCACGAACTGTAACGTGACGTCACTGTCTTATTTAGACTCTCTTGCTGCTTTTATAGCTTCTATCATAAGAGGAACAACCTTGAACAGATCGCCTGTGATACCGTAATCAGCAATCTCAAATATAGGCGCCGTCTCATCTTTATTAACTGCTATAATAAGCTCTGAATCCTGCATTCCTGCTTTATGCTGTATCGCGCCGGAAATTCCAAGGGCAACGTATACTTTAGGGTGTACCGTCTTACCAGTCTGTCCTACCTGATGATCCGCGGAAAGCCAACCCGAGTCTATAGTTACCCTGGATCCGCCTACAACACCGCCGCCGAAAGCATCAGCAAGCTCTCCTGCAAGTTCGATACCTTTCTTGATATCCTTGCCTATACCTCTTCCTACCGATACGATAACATCTGCGCCAATGAGGTCTACGATCTGCTTTGCTTCCTTTACAACATCAAGTACCTGAGTCTTGATGTCTTCTTTGGTAAGCGATACAGGATATTTTTCAACCACACAAGCATCAGCTTTTTCCTGTGAGAAAGGAGCCTTCTTCATTACTCCCGGACGAACTGTCGACATGCACGGTCTGAATCTCGGGCATATAATAGTAGCCATCAAGTGTCCGCCGAAAGCAGGTCGAGTCATCTTCAGGTTTACGTCTTCCATATCGAATTTCGTATTGGAAAGATCAAGGGTAGAAGAAGTTTCCAGGAAGTTAACGTAATTATTCATATCTATATCCAGATGCGTACAGTCTGCAGTAAGTCCGGTATTCAGTCTTGCTGCACATCTAGGACCAAGGTCTCTTCCTATATTGGATGCTCCCAAAAGGATAACTTCCGGTTTAAGATCCATAGCAGCGTCGCATATAACTTTAGTGTAAGCATCAGTCGTGTATACTTCCAGTTCAGGGTCGTCACATACGATGATCTTATCTGCTCCGTATCCGCCAAGCTCCTTAGCGAGACCTTCCACATTATGTCCGAGAAGGATTCCGACAAGCTGTGATCCTCTTTCATCCGCCAGCTTTCTTCCTTCTGAGATCAATTCAAAATCCGTGTTCATAAGAACGCCGTTTCTCTGTTCGCAAAATACCCAAATATCTTTAAAAGCATTTATATCTGCACTGTTGAAAGCCATCGTTCTCTCCTTTCCCTAAATAACGTGTTTTTCCAATAATATATTAGCGAGCGTCTCTGCAGTGTTTCTGTCAGCTCCTTCAAGCATAACTCCAACGCCTTTCTGCGGAGGAGTGAATGACTTGAAGATGTTTGTAGGGGAACCTTTCAGACCGATCTTATCCAGCTCAATAAGCGGCTCATCCTTGAGAGCTTCAAAGTCAAGAAGCAGGAACGGCTTTTCGTAGCAGTGATTGATTCCGTTAAGAGTCATATATCTTGCTTTGCTGTCCTGATCGCTGATGCATGTTACCAGACAAGGAGTCTGCATCTTTATTTTCATGTATCCGTCCTCAAGCATACGCTTAACAGTTACATCTTTTCCTTCTTTTACGATCTCAGCAGCATATGATATCTGCGGGAGATTAAGTTTTTCTGCTATCTGTGGTCCTACCTGAGCCGTATCTCCGTCTATAGCCTGTCTTCCGCAGAAGATCATGTCTTCGTCAGAAAGACCTATGTGTGTGATAGCTGCAGAGATTATCTGCGATGTTGCAAATGTATCGGAGCCTCCGAATTCTCTTGCCGAAATGAGTACAGCATCATCTGCTCCCATCGCCAGCAGCTCTCTAAGCATTCCCTCAGCAGGAGGAGGTCCCATAGTTACAGCAGTTACCTGACATCCGGTAGCATCCTTGAGTGTCAGAGCCTGCTCCATTGCGATAAGGTCATCAGGATTGATGATAGTTTCCATGGATGCTCTGTTCAATGTTCCGTCCGGATTTACCGCAACTACGCCGGAAGTATCCGGAACCTGTTTTACGCAAACAAAAATTCTCATTCGAATAACTCCTTCCTACTTACCTATTACTGCTCTGGCTATAACGACTTTGTGTATCTCCGAAGTACCCTCATATATTTCCATAAGCTTTGCATCTCTGTACATTCTTTCAAGAGGATAATCCTTCATGTATCCGTAACCGCCATGGATCTGAAGTGCCAGATTTGTTACGAATCTTGCATTTTCTGCTGCGTTGAGTTTACACATAGCTGCTTCCTTAGTATAAGGCTTCTTTGCGTCTGCAAGATACGAAGCAGTATATACCAGAGCTTTTGCTGCTTCTGTCTTAGTAGCCATTTCAGCTATATACCACTGCAGACCCTGCAGTACTGCTATAGGCTTTCCAAACTGTACACGCTCATGCATATACTTAACTGACAGATCTATCGCCTCTTCTGCAACGCCTATTGACTGAGCGCCAACACCTATTCTTGCTGCATCAAGAGCTTTCATTGCGATCTTAAAGCCTTTATTCTTCTTTCCAAGCATGTTTGCAGCAGGTACTCTGCAGTCTTCAAATACCAGCTCTGCTGTTTCTGATCCTGCAAGACCCATCTTGTCTTCTATTTTTCCGTATGTGAATCCAGGCATTCCTTTTTCTACTATGAATGCTGACATACCTCTTGTTCCGAGCTTAGGCTCTGTCATTGCAAATATTACCAGCACGCCTGCTCTTGCTCCGCCTGTTATGAAGCACTTAGTACCGTTTAATATATATTCGTCTGTATTCTCATCGTATACAGCAACAGTTTTTACTCCGGCAGCATCTGATCCTGCATTAGGCTCTGTAAGAGCAAAAGCTCCAAGTTCTCCGCCTTTTGTCAGCCTTGGCAGATATTTCTGTTTCTGTTCTTCTGTACCGAAATCGAGTATTGTATGAGGCGCTATAAGATGTATCGAAAGAGTTGCAGCCGAAGCCATACACTTCTTTGCAAATTCCGATACTGCTATAACCTTTTCAAGCATTCCGCCGCCTGATCCGCCGTACTGTTCCGGAACTCCTATTCCTGTAAAGCCGACCTTAGCCATCTTTGCGAAATTTTCTTCAGGGAATCTGTGTTCAGCATCTATTTCCGCTGCTACAGGCTCCAGCTCTTCTTCCGCAAACTGAGCCGAAAGCTTTTTTAACATTTCCTGTTCTTTAGTTAACGAAAAGTCCATATTTTTCATCCTTTCTTAAAAATATTGTATGAAAAAGCATTTTCTATTAACTGTTATAATCGATATAGCGACTGTACAGTCAATAATAATTATATTATTTATCGTTACAAATTTCACAGGCCTACAAAAAAACACTCACGCACTGTGAGTGTTTTTGCACTGTATTGTACCTTATGTTATCATTTTTGTATCATGTTAGACGGCAAAATCAGTACTCATCAAATTCAAAGAACACCATCCCGCCC
>UQNP01000053.1 GCA_900542385.1 uncultured Eubacterium sp. | reverse complement strand
TTTATGGGGTCTGTCTGTAAATCACAGGAGGATTATAGCAAAGCCTTGATGTAATGTCAATGTTTACATCGTGCTTGTGTGATGTATGCGTTGAGGCGGGGGGGGTAGTGGGTGAGGGCATTGATATTGGGGCGAAGCGGATCTATCCGGTGCCGGTGTTTGCGTTGTGTGACGCATGTGGATTTATCCGGTGCCTGTATTTATGCTGGGTAATGTAGGTAATGAACGGTACCCCTGTCCGGTATTTTGATGCTTTTTTGTTTTGCTTTATCGTGAAAGTTTCATTTTTATGCTTTCTTCGCTTTCACACATAAATTTGGGAAGAAAAAAGATATCCCCCCCTCCATATCAAGGGGTGTTATCGTGAAAGCCTTTTTTGCAGGCTTTCACGATATTCACTTTAAAAAATCCGGATCATAAGCATTGATTATTGACTGTTTTTAACTTTCTTTTCTCCTGCCTCTGTAGATGAGCGCACCTGCCGCTCCCGCTGCTGCCATTAACGCAACGGCAGCTATCAGCGCCATATTGCTGTCATCGCCTGTCTTGGTAGAATCGGTATTTCCTGTAGGGTCATCTCCTGTTGTTCCCGCCACCGGAATTTCTACTGCAGCCTTCGCATAACCGCAGACGGTACATTCCTCATGCCTCAAACCTGCTTCGGTTGCGGTTGCCTCTTTATCGATTACCCACTCAAAAGTGTGGTCGGTCTCGTTCATCCTGTCCCCGCAGTTGACACATTCATTCCAGTGGCCGCTCTCGTCTGATTCCCATGCTGTTCCTACTTTATGACCGGCTGCCGGAATGATTCCATATTCATCAAGATCTGTAATCTCCGTGTTCCCTGCTTCATCTTCAAAATGCTTGCCGCAGGTCTCACAGGTAAAGTAAGCTGCCTTGCCCGGAGCTGTGCAGGTAGCGTCCACACGATCAGTCTTTTGCATGGAATGTCCCAACGGGCTGACTTCCACATCCTTTTGATCGCTGTACATCGTCTCATTGAATGTCACCTTTGCTGTGCAGACTTTCATTCCGGCTTCGGTGCAGGTGGCGGATTTTTTTACTTCACTTGTAATATCCGCTTTCAGACTTTGGGTATGTGTGCTGTCGTTTTGACAGGTAAATATCGCCGAAGCGGTCTTTCCATCATCGGACCAGTCCCAAACCGGCTTATCCCAATCATGCCCTGTCTGCGCAATCGTAATAGCTTCCATCGTGGTCTCGACATTTCCCTGTGCGTCGGAGAACAGAGCATGGCACGTGGAGCACTTCCAATATTGCTGATTGCCCGTTTCCGTGCAGGTCGGCGCCTTATAGGCATGTTCAGTCAGGGCATGTTCTCCAATCGTTCCGTACTCATTGCCGCAGGTGGAACAGATCGCCCGTTCCTGACAGGTAGCGGTGCCGCCGGAACAATTTTCTGTCTCTTCATTGTTACAATTTTGACAGATGCGGGTGTGCGTACCGTCCCCGTTGCTCTGCCAACTGCCCCAGCTGTGGCCAAGAGCATCTCCGTTTTCAAAGGTTTCTGTTCCCTTAGCGCCGCATACGCAGGAGCAATAATACTTCGCCGGGGCTGTACAGGTAGCTGCTGACTCAAGGTAGGTATCGGAAACAACCTGCTGATCGTAGCTGTGCGCCGCGTATCCGTCCTTCTGGCTGTTATCCGTAACCGGGCAGTTATCCGCTGCACATTCATGCCAGTGGTAGTCGTCGTCGCTGTTCCACTCCGTGGACCAGTTGTGTTCATGCAAAACTGTTCCGCCGAAATTGCTCACCGTACCGAAGCCGTCCGAAACCGTTACCGTCATTGTGACCGGCTGGCTGCAAAAGTCTGTATATAGATACCCGTTGGCTTCTTCTGAGAAGATTTGCAGCGTATAGGTTTCGTTCTCTACCCCAGCCAGAGGAACGGACAGATTACCGCTTGCCGCACTGGAACTGTCCGCCAGCTTGCCATAATATTTTACATTGCCATCCGTATCCGTCAATACGCAGGAAACATACTGGTTTCTTCCTGTAGTCGCATTGGAATAGGTAAAGGAGAGCGTTGACCCTGTCTGCGTACTTTGAGAAGCCGTTGCATTGACGGTCAGCGTTTGCGAGCTGTCCTGCATGGTGAATTTTATCGTGCCGGAAGTTCCCTCCATGCCGATCAGACCGCTCCCTACGGCCGCAGTAGATTTTCCGCCCGTTTCACTTGCATCAGAGGTGAAGAGGACAGATTCCAGATTTAAACTCAAAGCGGGACGGGCTGCGTTGCCAATCCAGTTGCCCACAGAATTGATGTTTATATTACCCGAACTGTAGACAAACCAGACACTGGCCCCATCGCGGGTGTAAGAAGAGCGCAGCCACCAGTTACTTCCAAAGGAAAGCACCGCAGTATCATTTATCGTTTTTTTCGCCTCATCATATGATATAGCCCACAGCTTTTGATCGGATATCCCCTGCCCGGCGATTCCGTCTAGATATTCACTGTTACTCTTTCCAGATGACCAGTTATTGTTGCTATCTGCTCCGCTTGCCAAATCCCTTTCAGTAATGACAGCCTGCTCCTTTGTGGGGAAGCTGTTTGCGATCTCCACCATCTTTTGCTGCAGGATGCTCCCGGCGTATTCGTTGGGTGTTGTCCAGTTGCTCATGCCGGACGGGTTGTTGACGTAATACATAATACCGCTGTACCATTTTGAATTTGGAAGATTGTAACCGCCACTAGTACGGAATCTGACATTTTGAAATTCCTGATCCAGATTTGCCGCCAATAGTGTAATGTGACCTTCCTGCGGATACACACCGCTTGTTCCATCTCCGATCACCCGCCATTCATGACCTGCAAAGGCGACTTTGCTCTGGTTGACCGTTAGGCTTGCGGTTCCACTCTGCATTCCAGCCGCAAAGGCAGCCGCAGGTATCAGCGTCAGCACCATGGACAGACTCAGCAGTATAGCCGCTAATCTTTTCTTCATCCTCTCTCTACCTCCTGCTTCTTTTTACTTCTGTTCTTTTCCGGATCTTCGGCAATTTCCGTCAGCCGACGGTTTTTATTTCTGCACACTCCAAGCAGTGTGCCGGATATTTGATTATAATGGCGGCATGAGCCGCAGTCGATACTGATGGGATCATCGTTTATCCTTTCGATATAATTACAGGCATCCTCTATCGTCAGAAGAATAGGATATCCATCCGATGTATATAAAGGTTTTTCTGCAATGCCGCTGTAATCCTCCAGATATTTCTGCGAAAGCTCGTCCCAGTACATGGGAATATCAAAAACAGTGCCTTCTATCTCATATCGTCTGAATTTTTTCACTCCTTCTCCTCCTTTATAGCTGTATCATAAAAAGGGCGCGTCGTGACCGCAGATGACCTGCGGGCGCAGCGTGCCCTCCGAAATACCTTTATAAAATTTTACACAGTAAAAAAATAACAGACTTAAGCTGTCTATATGTATGAGTAAGGAGACCGGATCCTTTATATCTGAATTTTTCCTGAAAATATTCATCTGTTCCCCTCTTTCTTTCGACAGTAAATGAAGCAGTATCCTCATACGGATATCATTGTTTATTTATTATATCGAAAGAAAGAGGGGATTCCTATTACCCGTTTTGACCCCCTAAAAGGGTGATGCCCGCGGCATACCGCGGGCATTTTTTCATCTCAGCATATATTGTTTCAGTTCTTTTCTGGTTTCTACGTTCAATTTCCTCATAGCTTCGGAAATATGACTTTTGACCGTATTCACCGATATATTCAGGTGTCCGGCTATTTCCTTGTTGGTCCATCCTCTTGCCGCGAGCATCGCCATGGCGAATTCCGTCGTAGTCAGATCGTCAGCTACATCGTGTCCGGTCAGCGGATTATGAACTCTACGCCATCCGGAAGAGAAGCTGTAGGTTATATCGATGATCCTTTTAAAATCTTTCGGCCATTTCGGTTTTATGACTGCTTCGAGCATTCCTCCCAATAGACCGTGATGCTCTCCAAACCCTTCGATAAGATCATCAGGTCTTGCTATATCCAATGCCTTGAGAAGATGTTCTTCGGCACGGTCGGATCTCTTAAGGCTCATATAATCCATTACCGACACAAGGTGCAGATATATAGCGGGTATGGGATACTTCGCCGCACCCATGGCAAGAGTCGCTTCAACTATTCCTGCGCTGCGTGCATAATCTTCCTTGAGGTAAAGATAGTGAGCCTGCACATAAAGAGCAAATGCTCTGAGCCCCGGCGGAAGATAGGGCAGAAATATTTCAGTTTCCGGCATTTCTCCGGGCAGAGGCAGATGCAGCAGCACTGCTCCCGCTGAAGCTACAAAAGCTGCGGCAGCCCTGAACTGAGGTGATTGCTTCCCCGCAGCGGAAAGAGATGCATTGAGCTCTCCCAAGGCAAATCTTGCTTTCTGTATCTGACCGACAGACAGATTCGCATATGTATATATGAGACAGGCAGAAAGCCGTGCTCCCATGTCACTGCTCGTAAGATAAGGCTCCGCCGCCTTTACTGCTTCCTCAGGCCGGCCGCTGAAATAGTAGTACTCGGCAAAAGAAATATCCCTCTGAACACCATCAGTCATTGATTCTACCGTTTTTCTGCAGTTTCCGGGAACAAAGTCAGTATTCATAAGCGGCATCAGATTAGTGCTGTCAAGAAGTCCTCCTGTAACTGTCTGCATCTCAGTCTTAGCTGTCTTTATATCGGAAATTTTCTCCTGCTGCTGTATATAACGCGGGTCTTTAGGCTTTTCTGCATCTGCAGGAATAGCCCATGATTTTCCGAACTTCCGAGCCCCCGGTATACGTTTATCAGAACAGTATTGATTTACTCTTCGTTCGGATACTCCCCATTTTTCTGCAATTTCACGAACAGATAAGTAATTTTCCATTGCTGTTTATGCCGCCTTTCAAAGAATATCCTAAAATATAATTAAAAACCAAGTCCAAAATTTTTTTTCACACGTTTCATCGTCTTTTCGGCGATAGCTCCTGCCTTTTCAGCTCCTTCTCTGAGTATATCTATAAGCTCCTGAGATTCTCTGATCTCATCAAAATTTTTCTTTATTGGAGCCAGCGCTTCCTGAGTGATGCCCACGAGATCTTTTTTGAAATCTCCGTATCCTTTGCCTGAATACTTTGCAACTATATTATCGATATCTTCTCCTGAAAAAGCGCTGTATATATTGAGAAGATTGCTTATTCCCGGCTTGTTTTCGACATCGAATCTTATCTCCCCGTCAGAATCCGTAGTTGCTCTCATTATGGATTTTTTTATCTTATTGTCCTCATCGAGAAGAGATATCCTGCTGTGAATATTCTCAGCGCTCTTGCTCATCTTAGATGTAGGATCATCAAGGGCCATTATCCTGGCTCCCGACTTTAAAAATCTGCCGTCCGGAACAACGAAAGTATCCTTGTACTTGTGATTTACACGCTGAGCGAGATCACGGCACAGCTCTATATGCTGCTTCTGATCATTGCCTACAGGTACTATATCTGCATCATAGAGAAGTATATCCGCCGCCATGAGAACAGGATACATGAAAAGTCCTGCCGGAGCTGATTCTCTGCCTCTGCTCTTGTCCTTGAACTGCGTCATCCTGGAAAGCTCACCTGTATAAGCACTGCACGTGAGTATCCACGAAAGCTCCGAATGTCCGCTGACATCCGACTGAACGAATATTATGGATTTTTTCGGATCTATACCTACTGCAAGATACAAAGAAGCCACATCGAGTATATGTTTCCTCAATTCCTTAGGATCCTGAGGCACCGTTATCGAATGAAGATCGACGATACAGTATATACATTCATTGTCATCCTGAAGTTCGACAAACTGTCTCAGAGCTCCGAGATAATTTCCTATATGAATATTTCCCGTAGGCTGTACGCCGGAAAAAACACGTTTCATTTTTCTGTCCTCCTCAAAATGATCAGCTCAGGTCAAGTTTAGTCTGTTCCGAGCCGTCATCCTTCTTTTTATTTTTTTCTTTCCCGCTGCCCTTTTTTTCTTTGGTTTCATCTGCGGATTGTTCTTCATTTATGACTTTTGCTATTGAAATTATATTAGTATCTTCATCAGTACGCATTATCTTGACTCCCTGTGTAGCTCTGCCGAGTTTTGAAACTTCGTCTGCTCTTATCCTTATTATCGTACCCTCGGAATTTATTAGCAGAACTTCGTCATCATCATCCACTACAAGAGCTCCTACGAGTCTTCCTGTCTTCCTGAATTTCGTCTTGTCATAGGTCAGAAGTCCCTTGCCGCCTCTTGTCTGTATCTTGTATTCTTCAACGGAGGTCCTCTTTCCGTATCCGTTGGTAGTTACTACGAGAAGCTCTTCATGCGGCTGAACAAGCTCCATTGAAACGACTTCATCATCATCTTCCAGTTTTATTGCTCTCACTCCGCCTGCGATCCTTCCCATAGGTCTGACATCGTCCTCTGAGAAGCATATACATTTACCGTTTTTAGTTATTATTATTACTTTATCGTTGCCGCTTGTCTGTTTTAACGATACAAGCTCGTCTCCGTCTTTTAAGTTTATCGCTATGAGTCCTGTTTTTCTGTTGGTGTCAAACTGAGACATGGCAGTCTTTTTTATAGTGCCGTGTTTAGTTACAGCCATCAAATATTTTTCATCACTGAACTCCTTGAAAGGTATTACCGTAGTTATTCTTTCTCTCTGCATGAGATTGAGGAAATTTATCGCCGGCGTACCCTTAGCTGTCCTGGTAGCCTCAGGTATTTCATAGGCTTTTATCTTGTAGGCTTTTCCCGTATTGGTAAAGAACATGAGATTATCGTGAGTAGAAGTGAGTATCAGATTCGTCACGAAATCGTTCTCTCTCGTCGTAAGCCCTGTAATACCTTTGCCGCCTCTTCTCTGAGTCTTGTAGGTGTCGGCAGGTATCCTCTTAAGATATCCAAGGTGGGTCAGAGTTACGGCAACCTGTTTTTCTTCTATGAGATCTGCATCATCCATCTCATCGGCTGCGGCGCTTATCTTCGTCCTTCTCTCATCGGAATATTTTTCCTTTATCTCAAGAAGCTCATCCTTTACGACGCCCATCAGTTTTTTCTCATCTGCGAGAAGTTCGTTGTAGTAAGCTATCTTTCTGCAAAGCTCATCGTATTCGTTTTCTATTTTTTCACGTTCCAGTCCCTGAAGCCTTGCCAGTCTCATATCGAGTATCGCCTGAGCCTGGATCTCTGAAAGTCCGAAGCTTTCCATCAGCTTAGGCTTTGCATCGTTGTAGCTGGATCTTATTATCTTTATTATTTCATCGATGTTATCGAGAGCTATCCTTAATCCTTCCAGTATATGTGCTCTCGCTTCCGCCTTATTCAGATCGAATCTGGTTCTTCTCGTTACGACTTCTTTCTGATGCTTCAGATATTCTTCGAGTATCTGATAAAGATTGAGAAGTCTCGGCTGTCCGTCCACGAGAGCTATCATTATCATACTGTAGTTTTCCTGAAGCTGCGTATGCTTGTAAAGTCTGTTGAGAGTTATCTTTGGATTGGCGTCGCGCTTGAGCTCAATGACTATACGCATGCCGTTCCTGTTGGATTCGTCTCTTATGGCCGATATACCTTCGATCCTTTTATCCTTTACAAGTTCTCCTATTTTCTCAAGAAGTCTTGATTTATTCACCTGGAAAGGTATTTCTGTGATTATTATCTGGGAACGTCCTTTGTCAGTCTCCTCTATGTTTGCGACTGCTCTTACGAGAACTTTTCCCTGTCCTGTCCTGTAAGCTTCGCGGGCGCCTTTCCTGCCGAGTATCTGAGCGCCTGTAGGAAAATCAGGACCCTTCACTATATCTATCAGATCATCTACCGTACAGTTTTCATCATCTATCATCTTTACGGTAGCGTCTATTACTTCGCCAAGGTTATGAGGGGGTATTGATGTAGCCATACCTACAGCTATACCGTTGCTGCCGTTTACGAGAAGATTCGGAAATCGTGCCGGCAGCACGACAGGTTCTTTTTCTTCTTCATCGAAATTCGGCATGAAGTCAACGGTATCTTTATCTATATCCCTTATCATTTCAAGGGAGAAAGGAGACATCCTTGCTTCTGTATAACGCATTGCAGCAGCTCCGTCTCCGTCTATAGAGCCGAAGTTTCCGTGTCCGTCAACCAGCAGATATCTCGTTGAAAAATCCTGAGCAAGTCTTACCATCGCATCGTATATGGAGCTGTCTCCGTGAGGATGATATTTACCCATTACTTCTCCGACTATACGAGCCGATTTTTTGAAAGGCTTGTCCGGCGTTACTCCAAGACCGCTCATGCCGTAGAGAATCCTTCTGTGTACAGGTTTGAGTCCGTCTCTCACATCGGGAAGAGCTCTTCCCACTATTACGCTCATGGCATAGTCGATGTAGGAGTTTTTCATCTCGTCGTGTATCTCATGCTGAATCATTTTTTTATCTTCTAAAAGATTATCCATATATCAAACTCCTTTCGTCTATATATCGAGGGTGGCAAGAGCCGCATTTTCTTCTATGAACTTTCTTCTCGGCTGGACTTTATCTCCCATGAGAGTAGTGAATATCTCATCGGCTGCCGCCGCATCATCGATGGTTATCTGTATCAGAGTCCTGTTGTTGTAGTCCATAGTAGTCTCCCAGAGCTGATGGAAGTCCATCTCTCCAAGACCTTTGTATCTCTGTATATCAGCTTTTCCAGGTTTGTCCGAAAGCTCCTTCATGAGCTTTTCCTGCTCTCTGTCCGAATAGGTGTAGTATATTTCCTTTCCCTTTTTCACCTGGAAAAGAGGCGGCTGGGCAGCATATACATACCCCTTTTCTATGAGAGGAGTCATATATCTGTAGAAGAACGTAAGGAGCAGAGTTCTTATATGAGCGCCGTCTACATCGGCATCAGTCATGATTATTATTTTATGATATCTGAGCTTCGACTCGTCAAAATCGGCTCCTATATTGCAGCCGAACGCAGTTATCATATTTCTTATCTCATCTGAATTGAGTATCTTGTCAAGTCTGGCTTTTTCTACGTTGAGTATCTTACCTCTGAGAGGAAGCACTGCCTGTCTGAGCCTGTCCCTTCCCTGCTTGGCGCTTCCTCCGGCGGAATCACCTTCGACGAGAAATATTTCCGAAAGAGCCGGGTCCTTTTCAGAGCAGTCAGCCAGTTTTCCAGGCATGGATATACCGTCAAGAACGCTCTTTCTTCTCGTAAGTTCTCTGGCCTTTCTGGCAGCTTCCCTTGCTCTTGCAGCTCTGAGACACTTATCGAGTATGACCTTTGCCTGATTAGGATTTTCTTCGAGGAAAGCAACTATGTTATCAGCTGTGGCAGTTTCGACAAAGCCTCTCATATCGCTGTTTCCAAGCTTTGTCTTAGTCTGACCTTCAAACTGCGGCTCTGTAAGCTTTACAGATATAACAGCGGTAAGACCTTCTCTTATATCTTCTCCCGAAAGAGCGTCGTCGCTCTCTTTCAAAAACTTGTTCCTTCTGGCGTAATCGTTGAAAACTCTCGTAAGAGCTGTCTTGAATCCCACCATATGGAATCCGCCTTCAGTGGTGTTTATATTGTTTGCGTAGGAAAGAAGCATCTCGTTGTATCTGTCGGTATACTGCATGGCCACTTCAACTTCTCTGTCTTTGTCTATGACCTCAAAATATATGACATTTTCATGAAGAGCTTCTTTATTTTTATTGAGATGGACTACGAATTCTTTTATTCCTCCTTCGTAGTGGAATACTTCTTCTTTCTTCCTTCCTTCTCTCTCATCCTTCAAAGTTATCTTTATTCCTTTGTTGAGAAAGGCCATCTCACGAAGTCTTCTTTCAAGAGTATCAAAATCGAATTCTGTCTCATCGAAGATCTCTCCGTCCGGCCAGAATGTACTCTTTGAACCTGTTTTTCTTGAATTTCCTATCTCTGTAAGAGGAGTTACGGTTTTTCCTTTTTCGTATTCCTGTTTATATACTTTGCCGTTTCTCCTTATCTCAACTTCCATATGAGTTGAAAGAGCATTAACTACTGAAGCGCCGACTCCGTGAAGACCGCCGGATACCTTGTATCCTCCTCCTCCGAATTTTCCTCCCGCATGAAGCACGGTGTGTATTACCTCCACCGCAGGTATCCCGAGTTTAGGATGATCATCCACAGGCATTCCTCTGCCGTCATCCTCCACAGTTATAGAGTTGTCCTTGTGTATAGTAACGTTGATAGTGCTGCAAAATCCAGCCAGAGCCTCGTCTATGCTGTTGTCCACGATTTCATACACCAGATGATGAAGTCCTCTGGGGCCCGTGCTGCCTATATACATCCCGGGTCTTTTTCTTACAGCTTCAAGACCTTCCAATACCTGTATCTGCTCCGCATCATACTGCTGGAGCTTTTCGTCTTTCGCCATATAAAATCTCCTTTTTTTACATTATTTCACACTTATTTTAGTTTAGCATAAAATCACCGTTTTTACAAGTTTTTAGATATTTTGGATTAAAACCGTGTTTAGTATCGAAAAAATCCACCAGATCGCTTATTTTTGTATCAAAAAAGCTTAATTTTACTAAGGGTATACCTTTTATAAAATCAAGCTTCAAATTTTAAAACTATAATTATCCTTTTTCCTGTTTTTTATATTTCTATATCTATATTTCCTTCTTTT
>UQNP01000052.1 GCA_900542385.1 uncultured Eubacterium sp. | reverse complement strand
AAGCTGACTGTGAATTCTGCCAACTTTGAAGAAAACTTATTCTGTCTTTTTTCCAGTGTTCCACCCAGCAGACTTGGCATAAGGAACATAACTGTAATCGCTACTATTACGCAAAGTGTAACAATGATGTCAAAATAAATCATCAATACGAAAGATGATATAAAGATAACAGTGTATTGGACTACTTCAAATAATGGGAGTAAAAAATTGTCCTCCAGCATTTTCACATCATTTGTAACGACAGATATATAATCAGCGGTATTCTTCTTTTCAAAATCTTCTATACTGTGATTGATTGTTCCTCGAAAAACATCCGAGCGGATTTGAAGCATAATCTTACAAATCACTTTTTTGCTTAGTAACGATTGGAGATAAAGAAAAGATCCCAACACTACAAAGTAGACAATCGAAAATATAACAATTCTCATAAATTGCTGGATATTTTTATCCATAGCGATATCCAATAGTTGCTGAAGCAGGACAGCCATAAAAACATACCCCAGAGAAGAGATTACGCTGGTTAAAATCGTTAAGATAAATAAGAACTTGTTTTTCTTAATATAGATACTCATAATTTCCTCCTTTTTATACATGCTGCGTGTATGTATATTGTTAAAAATAAAATTGCCTTTCGACAATCTTATTTTCATATGCAACGCTAAGCGTTTTCTTTGCATAACTTGATAATTTCATCATCAATTACTGGAAGCCCTAAATTATCCATAATCGATTTGATCATTAAAAATTTCTGCCATGCTTCATCATCAGTCATGGGATATATCGTAGGTATCGACCAGAAATTCGTTAAAAGAACAAACAAATCTGCTAATAATTTTGGCTGTTCTGATTTAATAGAACCGTCCTGTATTCCTTCCTCGATCAGTTCTTGATACATAGGTGCTAATTCTTGGTTACTTTCAATCAGCTTTTTTAGAAAAGCTGGACTTCCCATAAGTTGCATGGATGCCATACTTAACTGATGATGCTCTGTTTCATCAAAAGATGTTTTTAATACGAACTTTAACTTTTCTAATCCGTTCAGTTCTTTGTGGTTTTTTGCTTTCTCAAAGGGATTACTCTCATAAAAAAGTTTTTCGCATAAAGCATCAAATACTTCTTCCTTTGATTTGAAATGATGATAAAAAGCTCCTCTCGTCAGTCCGCCCATTTCACTTATAATATCTAATACAGTTGTTTTTTCGTACCCTTTTTCCAAAAATAATTTTAAAGAAGCATCCAATATTTTTTGAACGGTTTCTTCTGGATATTTATTACGTGGCAAAAACTCACCTCCCATACATGTACTTTGCACGTATATAGTATCATGCAATCTGCATGTATGTCAATGAGGTTGACTGTGACGTTGTATAGATTTGTATATGGTAGAGCAAAGTTAGATATGTTATACTTCAAGGGAAACCAACATATAAGGAGAAATGAGAACATGACAAAAATACTTTTCATCTGCCACGGCAACATCTGCCGCTCTACAATGGCGGAATTCATGTTCAAGGACATGGTAAAAAAAGCGGGAAGAGAAAAAGATTTTTACATAGAATCGGCGGCTACGAGCCGTGAAGAGATCGGGAATGATACGGACCCGAGGAGCAGGAAAAAGCTGGATGAAAACGGCATACCATATGAAAAACGAAGAGCAAGACAGGCGTCTGTGCAGGATTATGAAAAGTTCGATTATCTTATATGCATGGATGACTCCAATGTCAGAGACCTTAAAAGAATAGTCGGGGAAGATGAAGCAAATAAGATATATCGTCTCCTTGATTTTACAGATGAAAAACACAGCGTTTCCGATCCTTGGTATACAGGAGATTTCGATAAGGCGTATGAAGATATAGAAAAGGGATGCAGCGCTCTTTGGGAGAAGATAAAATGAGCAGGGTAACAGACGGATCACATATAGAAGTATTTGAAGATTTTACTGAAATAACGGCGTTTTTTTCTCTGAAAGAAAATGCTTCAAAGGGTTATCCTTATTTCAATGAAAAACTTTTTGAAAAGCTGGGAATTTCAGATGCGGTCGTCGTACAGCCTAAGCAGGTCCATGAAAACAGGGTGGCGGTGATAGATCGCGATATGAGAAAAGAAGCGGTCGCAGAAGGCAAATACAGCTTTATAAGACCGGCGGATACGGACGCTGTTGTTACCGATGAATCAGGCGTATTGCTTACAACGGTACACGCTGACTGTCTGCCTGTGTATTTTTATGACAGAGAAAACAAAGCCGCCGGACTTGCGCATGCAGGATGGCGGGGAACGGTAAAAAGCATAGCTGTAAAGACGCTGGAGAAAATGGCTGATGTGTACGGCAGCCGTGCAGAGAACGTTTATGTATATATAGGCCCGGGCATATCAAAGTGCTGTTTTGAAACGGGCGCTGAGGTATATGAAATATTCAGCAGTGAATTTGATTTTGCCGGAGAATACGCGAAAAAGCGTGAAAAAACAGGAGAGAGCGGCGGGATCAAATACTATATAGACCTTAAAGGCATCAACAAAAGACTGCTGGAAGATGCAGGCGTACCCGAAAGCAACATAGAAACAAGCGCTTTGTGTACATGCTGCGATGAGGAAAAGTTTTGCTCCTACAGACGTGAAGGCGGCACGATCATGAGGATGGGAGCAGGTATATTTATCAAAGACTGCTAATAAAAAGTCAAGCAGAAAGGAGGACTGCAGGGACAGATAAGGCTCTGTAAAAGATGAAAAATGAAGCTTATTTCTTGGAATGTAAACGGTATAAGAGCGGCAATGGGAAAAGGGTTTACGGAATTTGCCGAAAGCTCGGACGCTGATATATTGTGTGTGCAGGAGACGAAGATGCAGGAAGGGCAGGCCGAGGTGCCTCTCGAAGGATACAGGCAGTATTGGAATTCAGCAGAAAAGAAGGGATATTCCGGGACTGCTGTATTTACAAAACAGGAGCCGATGGATGTGTCCTACGGAATGGGTATAGAAGAACACGATAAGGAAGGCAGGATAATAACGGCGGAGTATGAGGATTTTTATCTTGTCAACGTATATGTCCCGAATTCTCAAAATGAACTGAAAAGACTTGACTACAGGATGAAGTGGGAAGATGATTTCAGAGGATACCTCAAGAAGCTGGAAGAAAAAAAGCCGGTAATAACCTGCGGTGATTTTAACGTGGCATTTAAGGAAATAGATCTGAAAAACCCTAAGACCAACAGGAAAAATGCAGGCTTCACCGATGAGGAAAGGGCTAAGATGGGAGAGCTTCAGGAAGCCGGTTTCATAGATACTTTCAGGCATTTTTATCCGGATAAAGAAGGCGTGTATTCCTGGTGGAGCTACAGATTCAACGCGAGGAAAAACAACGCCGGATGGCGTATAGACTACTTTTTAGTATCGGAAGCGTTGAAAGACAAATTAAAAGACGCTGCCATACTTACTGATGTGTACGGCAGCGACCATTGTCCTATCACCCTTGAGATCGAAGATATTAAATAAGTCCTATAAAATGCTGTACTATAAGAGATACAGCAGCAACCACAAACCAGCAGCAGAGACCGAGACATATAGGTTTAAGCCCATTTGTCAGCAGTTTTTTGAGGTTTGTGTTGAGACCGATCGCGGTCATTGCCATGACTATCATGAATTTGCCTATCTGCACTAAAGTCTCGGATACTGATGCAGGTATAGGCAGGAATGTATTTAATATAGCGGTCAGTACGAAGCCCAGTACGAACCATGGAAATACCTTTATAAAACTGAAGCTGTTTTCGCTTTCATCTGCGGAAGCAGCTTTTTTTGAAAGTTTTTTCGCAGTGTAGATGGCGAGTACAAGAGTTATCGGTACGATCATCAGGGTCCTTGTCAGTTTTACTATCGTAGCAAAGGCAAGGGCAGTATTGTTTCCTGCAGCGCTGCTCCATGAAGCTCCTGCGGCAACAACCGATGAAGTATCGTTGATAGCGGTGCCTGCCCACATTCCGAAGCCCGTATCGCTCAGTCCGAACAGATGTCCCAGCGGCGGAAAGATGAATACGGCTATTATATTGAATAAAAATATAGTGGAAATAGACTGGGCAACATCTTCATCCTTTGCCTGTATCACAGGAGCGGTGGCGGCTATGGCAGATCCGCCGCATATGGAAGTTCCAACGCCGATGAGCGTGGTAGTCTTGCCGTCGATTTTGAGGGCTTTGCCTATGAAGTAAGCGGTGATGAATGAAGATGTCAAAGTAAATATCATCACGAGAAGCGATTGTCCTCCTACTCGGATGACGTTGAAAAGATTCATCTCAAATCCGAGAAGTATTATCGAATACTGAAGTATGTATTTAGATGTGAATTTTATTCCCGTGTCGAATAAGGCAGGTCGTTTGAAAAAAGCAAGTATCATCCCCATGAGTATGCCGAAAATGGGACCTCCAATTATAGGAAATTTCAGACCGAGCAGCCATGCGGGAACAGCTATTATGAGGCATGCGATAATACCGGGCACGGTTTTGGCTTCAAAAAACCTGTTTTTTTTCTTATCCATTGTGTTTTCTCCATTTTATATCCAGTGTAATAAATTCAGCCCGTGCGGTATTTTACCGTCATCGCGCATACTTAACGTATTATAACATCAAACTGTATACAGGAACAAACAAAAGAAAGTTTGCAGGACACTTAGAAAAAACTTGACATATACCGAAGAGGGGTATAGTATTGCGTTAGGAAATGAGAAAGGTGGTTCGAAATGGAAAAAACAAAGGAAAATTGTCACAGAACGACAGAACGCTCGGAAAATGAGCGCAAAAGTCTTATAAATCGTCTTAGCAGGATAGAAGGACAGGTAAGAGGTATAAGAGGAATGGTGGAAAAGGATGTGTACTGCACCGACATACTCATACAGGTAGCCGCTGTGAATGCCGCGCTCAATTCCTTCAATAAAGAATTGCTCAGCGAACATATAAGAAACTGCGTCGCAAGTGACATAAGAGAAGGGAACGACGAAACCATAGAAGAACTTGTAGCTGTTTTACAGAAACTTATGAAATAGGATCTGCAGGCTCGTATATCGGATTTCGTACATTGCAGGATAGAGGAGATGATGTTATATGGAACAGTTTAATGTGACCGGGATGAGCTGTGCGGCATGCAGCTTGCGAGTCGAAAAAGCTGTGTCAAAGCTTGATGGAGTAGAATCCTGCTCTGTCAGCCTTTTGACTAATTCTATGGGGGTGGAAGGTACTGCGTCGGATGCAGATATAATCGCAGCAGTGGAAGCTGCCGGTTACGGTGCCTCGAAAAAGGGCGGGGACAGCACTGCAAAAACAAGGGATGCGGTATCGGAAAATGAAGATATGCTTTCAGATAAAGAGACTCCCGTTCTCAAAAAGCGACTTGCAGCATCACTGGTATTTCTGATAGTGCTCATGTATTTTTCCATGGGACATACCATGTGGGGATGGCCTGTACCTCAGGCGCTGGAAGAAAATCACTTGGCAATGGGACTTATACAGCTGCTTCTGACTATTGCCGTAATGGTTATAAATCAGAAATTCTTTATAAGCGGTTTTAAAAGTCTGTTTCATGTTGCGCCTAATATGGATACGCTCGTAGCTTTGGGCTCCAGTGCCGCATTTGTATACAGCACATATGCTTTGTTTGCTATGACGGGAGCTCAGGTGAGAGGTGATTCTGCCGGAGTCATGGCGTATATGCATGAATTTTACTTTGAAACTGCGGCGATGATACTGGCACTCATAACGGTAGGCAAAATGCTGGAAGCAAGATCCAAGGGGCGTACCACAGATGCCCTGAAAGGTCTTATGAAGCTGGCTCCTCAGACTGCTGTGGTGGTCAGAGACGGAGAAGAAAAGGAAATACCTGTGGAGCAGGTGGTAAAAGGAGACATTTTCGTAGTAAGACCGGGTGAAAACATACCGGTTGACGGTATCGTAAAGGAAGGCAGCAGTGCTGTAAATGAATCTGCGCTTACAGGAGAGAGCATACCGGTCGATAAAGCACCGGGGGATACGGTATCTGCGGCTACAGTCAATCAGTCAGGATATATAAAGTGTGAAGCCAGCAGAGTCGGCGAGGATACTGTCCTCTCTCAGATAATAAAAATGGTGAGCGATGCCGCAGCGACTAAAGCGCCTATCGCTAAAGTTGCAGACAGAGTTTCAGGGATATTCGTGCCGGCAGTTATAGGGATAGCGGCAGTCACGATAATCGTATGGCTCATTGCAGGGCAGAGCATCGGATATGCTTTGGCGAGAGGTATATCGGTGCTGGTGATAAGCTGTCCGTGTGCGCTGGGACTTGCGACTCCAGTGGCAATAATGGTCGGAAATGGGATAGGTGCTAAAAACGGCATACTGTTTAAAACAGCTTCATCTCTGGAAGAGACCGGGAAAGTAACATCGGTCATTTTGGATAAGACAGGGACTATCACTAAGGGTGAGCCGAAGGTAACGGATATGATAGCTTTCGCAGGCAGCAGCAAGAAAGAGCTTTTGGAAATGGCGTATACCCTGGAAGTTAAAAGCGAGCATCCTATAGCAAAAGCTGTGGTGGAAGAAGCCGAAAGGCAGGAGATAAAAGCCGCAGATGCAGAAGGATTTGAAGTTCTGCCGGGCAATGGACTTTCCGGACGTATGGGAAACGAATATATCAGAGGCGGGAATTTAAAGTTTATCGGAAAGTATGCAGATATTTCCACGGAAATAAAGGATATTGCCGAAAAACTATCGGAAGAAGGCAAGACGCCTCTGTTTTTTGCCAAAGGAAATATGCTGACGGGAATAATAGCGGTAGCGGATGTCATAAAAGAGGACAGTCCGCAGGCTGTGAAAGAACTCAAAGATATGGGTATAAGAGTAGTCATGCTCACCGGCGATAACGAAAAGACTGCACAGACGGTAGGGCGTCAGGCAGGAGTAGATGAAGTGATTGCAGGAGTTCTTCCCGACGGAAAGGAAAGAGCAGTAAGATCCATTAAAGCAAAGGGAAAAGTCGCCATGGTAGGGGATGGTATAAACGATGCTCCGGCGCTTACGAGGGCTGATACCGGGATAGCCATAGGAGCCGGTACCGATATAGCCATAGATGCAGCGGATGTGGTTCTGATGAACAGCAGACTCAGCGATGTGCCTGCGGCTATAAGACTGAGTCGCGTCACCTTAAGGAATATACATCAGAACCTGTTCTGGGCATTTATATACAATGTCATAGGTATCCCGCTGGCAGCAGGAGTATGGATACCTGTGTTCGGACTTCAGCTTAATCCGATGTTCGGCGCAGCGGCCATGAGCTTATCCAGTTTCTGCGTGGTTACAAATGCGCTGAGACTGAATTTTATAAATATAAGAGATGCTTCGAAATACAAGGTGAAAAAACATGAAAAGCAGGACAATAAAAAGGAGGATATCGAAATGGAAAAAACTATGAAAATCGAAGGGATGATGTGTGAACACTGTGAAGCGAGAGTAAAGAAAAGTCTTGAAGCCATCGACGGTGTTGAAAACGCGGAAGTGAGCCATGAAAAAGATGAAGCGGTGGTGACACTGAAAAGCGATGTATCAAATGATGTTCTCAAGAAAGCAGTGGAAGATCAGGATTACAGCGTGACATCCATTATTTAGTCAGGCGGTGTTGATAAATGCACGGTCAGTTTTCAAGGACGGAGATGCTGATAGGAAAAGAGAGCGTTGAAAAGCTTGCCGGCAGGAGAGTAGCAGTTTTCGGCATAGGCGGAGTAGGAGGCTATGTCGTAGAAGCTCTCGTAAGAAGCGGCCTTGGCGGTATAGATCTCATAGACAACGATAAAGTCAGCATTTCCAATCTCAACAGACAGATAATAGCGCTGCGCAGCACAGTCGGAAAATATAAAGTAGATGCTGCTGAAGAACGTATCATGGATATAAATCCGGAAGTGAAAGTGGTTAAACACAGATCGTTTTATATGCCTGATAAAGCCGATGAATTCGATTTTTTAAAATATGATTATATCGTGGATGCCATAGATACGGTGGCGGGGAAGATATCCCTTGCTGTCGAAGGACAGAGGCATGGAGTCCCGGTAATAAGTGCGATGGGTGCCGGAAATAAGCTTTCTCCCCAGTCATTTGAGGTGGCGGATATATATGAAACCTCTGTGTGTCCCCTTGCAAGGGTGATGAGACGGGAGCTGAAAAAACGAGGCGTAAGGTCACTGAAAGTCGTGTATTCCAGGGAAGAGCCTGTAAAACCTCGTTTCAACGCTCATGATGAATCTGAAAAAGAGACAGGAAAAGAAGAAAGCAGGAAAAGAGTGCCGGGAAGCATTGCCGCAGTACCGGCGGCAGCCGGACTGATAATCGCATCGGAGGTAATAAAAGATCTGATCGTATAAATAAAAATCATATGTATTTTTCATCGCTATGCTAAATATAATGATTGTGGTGATGCATATATGATTATTATGATACGTAAAAGGAAAGCAAAGAAAATTATCGCAGCTGCTGCATTAGTATCGGCAGCAGCTGCTGTTATTTTTCTGATATCGGTATTTCAGGGCAGAGAGATAAATACATCGGCAGAGGGCAGCTGGGGACTGAGTTTTCAGGAGGAGGGAAAACCGCCTGTTGCCAATGCGGGAATGGATTATCTGAAAAAGTTCAACAGTTATTATGCAGAGAATACCGATAAAAAAGTTTTATATCTTACCTTTGATGCAGGTTATGAAAACGGATATACTGCAAATATCCTGGATGTTCTTAAAAAGCATAATGTCAAAGCGACATTTTTCCTCGTCGGCAATTATATAGAGACCAGCCCGGAACTTGTGAAACGTATGGAAAAAGAAGGGCATACCGTAGGAAACCATACGTACAGTCATCCTGATATGTCGGAGATATCCACTGAAGAAACTTTCAGAAAAGAGCTGGAAAAACTTGAAATTAAATACAAAGAAGTTACCGGCAAAGAGATGAAAAAGTATTACAGACCTCCTCAGGGTAAATACAGTGAAGAAAATCTTAAAATGGCAGATGAAATGGGGTATAGGACCATATTCTGGAGCCTTGCTTATGTAGACTGGTACGAATCTGATCAGCCGACCCGTGAAGAAGCGCTGAAAAAGCTGATACCGAGGACTCATCCCGGAGCTATAGTACTGCTTCACAGCACATCAAGAACCAACAGTGAGATTCTCGATGAGCTTCTGACAAAATGGGAAAATATGGGGTATAAGTTTAAATCCATAGAAGAGCTTAAGTGATGATGAGATCGATGTTATACGGACATGAATCCCACATGGTAACAATAAGTGATCTCCTTTCATAATATATATCATGCAGGTGAAAGGAGATTTTTTAAATGATGAACTGTAATTGCATGACAAACAACAATTGTGGCTGTGGATGCAGCAATGCATTCAGCATGTCATCGTCATGGACTTCACAAAGATGTAATTCATCTTCGTGTCGAACAGGATCGCACAGACATAGCTGCGGATGCGGATGTGAATGTTCAAACTGCTGCACGGATTGCTGCGGCAATGAATGTTCGTGTTCTGATAGCTGCACATGCTGCTGCTGGTAGACGATAGAAATATAAAAGCTGCCGCATCGGAGCAAATACGGTGCGGCAGCTTTTTGCATGCATAAATATTATTATTGTTAAAGCTATCGGATTCAACAGCTATATGATTAATTTTTCAGACTCTGCATAGGAGCCGGTATACGGCCTCCTCTGTTTATCATTTCAGCAGGAGATTTTTTATTTACTTTCATAATAGGTCCGCTTCCTAAAAGACCTCCGAAATCGAGCATTTCTCCTTCTTCATGACCTATGGCCGGGATTACTCTTACAGCAGTAGTCTTTGAATTGACCATGCCGATAGCGGCTTCGTCAGCTATAATAGCTGATATGGTCTCAGCAGGCGTATCGCCTGGAAGAACTATCATATCAAGGCCTACGGAACATACTGCGGTCATTGCTTCGAGTTTTTCAAGGGACAGAGCGCCTGAGCGGGCAGCATCTATCATGCCGGCGTCTTCTGATACAGGTATGAAAGCGCCGGACAGACCTCCAACGTTTGAGGATGCCATGACTCCGCCTTTTTTTACAGCGTCATTGAGCATAGCCAGAGCCGCTGTCGTACCGTGAGCGCCGCACTGCTCGAGACCTATCTCTTCAAGTATGTGAGCGACTGAATCTCCGACGGCCGGTGTAGGTGCGAGGGACAGATCTATTATACCGAACGGAACGCCAAGCTTTTCAGAGGCTTCACTGCCTACAAGCTGACCCATCCTGGTTATTTTGAACGCAGTGCGCTTTATAAGATCGGCAACTTCGGATAAAGGTGCGTCTTTAGGCATTTTCGCGAGAGCCGCACGCACTACTCCCGGTCCTGAAACACCTACGTTTATTACGCAGTCAGGCTCTCCCACGCCGTGAAATGCGCCGGCCATGAAAGGATTGTCATCAGGCGCGTTGCAGAATACAACGAGTTTTGCCGCACCTATACACTGTCTGTCCTTAGTGAGCTCTGCTGTCTTTCTCACTATTTCCCCCATAGTTTTCACTGCATCCATGTTTATGCCGGCTTTGGTTGAGCCTACATTCACGGAAGAACATACGAAGTCTGTTTCCGCCAGAGCTTCGGGAATTGATTTCATAAGTTCTCTGTCTCCTGCGGCGAAGCCTTTCTGCACGAGGGCAGAATATCCTCCGATAAAATTCACGCCGACTTCCTTTGCAACCTTGTCGAGAGTTTTGGCGTATTTTACAGGATCTCCGCCTGAAGCGGCTGCGAGCATCGATACAGGCGTTACAGATATCCTTTTGTTTACGATAGGGATACCGTATTTTTTCTCTATGGATTCTCCTGTTTTCACAAGGTCTTTCGTATGTCTGTATATTTTGTCATATATTTTTTCACATGAA
>UQNP01000051.1 GCA_900542385.1 uncultured Eubacterium sp. | reverse complement strand
CTATTATTATACGCTATTTCTCGTCAAAAATCAACCATTTGTTGTGACAGAGCCAATCATTTTATGGCGATAATGGATTTTCTGTTCAGAGTTACGTAGATGTATTTTCGGGAAGAGGATTCATGCAGGCTCTTGGAAACAGCTTTGCCGTAGCGGCTTCGAGTGCAGTGCTCACGACATGTATAGCGTTTTTCCTGGCGTATACAGTAAATTATACGAATGTGGGAAGGAAATATAAGAGTCTGATAAGCAAAGTGGCTATGATACCTATGTTCCTGCCGACGATAACTTACGGATTCGCGATAATATACTCCTTTGGAAAACAGGGACTGCTTACAAGACTCTTCGGACATCAGCTCTTCGAAATATACGGATTTAACGGACTGCTGCTTGGCTATACGATATATACGCTTCCGGTATCCTTTATGCTGATAAACAATACCATGGGATATATAGATAAAAAGTTCATGGTAGTATCAAGGATAATGGGAGATTCACATTTAAGAACATTTAACATAACCGTGTTAAGACCGCTGCTCGGCACTTTGGCGGCAT
This sequence comes from uncultured Eubacterium sp., assembly GCA_900542385.1. Classification (GTDB taxonomy): domain Bacteria; phylum Bacillota; class Clostridia; order Peptostreptococcales; family Anaerovoracaceae; genus Lentihominibacter; species Lentihominibacter excrementavium. The sequence goes on along the minus strand of UQNP01000051.1, from coordinate 10,542 downwards.
CGTTCATACAGACATTTTTCCTCTGCTTTACGGACTTCGGTATACCTGCATCCGTTGGCGGAGAATATCAGGTGATAGCAAGCATATTGTACAATGAGATGCTTGGAAGTATTCCGAACTTCGGGAACGGAGCGGTTGTTGCACTGGTAATGCTGGTACCTTCAATCGTCAGCATCACTGTGCTGAGGATACTTGACAGATACAATGTAAGGTACAGCAAGGTTTCCGTCATGGAGATAGCCGGAAATAGGATCAGAGATGCGGTATGCGGTATAGTGAGCGGACTTATAATGCTGAGCGTGATCGCAGTGTTTGCTGTAATCTTCGTCGTTCCGTTCGTAGAGGACTGGCCGTATTACACGAGCTTCTCCCTGGATCACTTCCGTGATGTATTCAGCGATGTGAATCTTTACGGAGTATATGTGAACTCCATCCTGGTAGCAGTTGCGACTGCTGTCGTAGGAACGATAATAGCCTTTGCTTCGGCGCTTATTACAGCGAGAAGCACGGTGAACAGAAAGCTTAAAAATATCATAGAAAGCGTTGCTCTTGTTACAAACACCATCCCGGGAATGGTAATAGGTCTTGCATTCCTGTTCGCCTTTTCCGGAACGGTGATACAGAACACGTTTATCATAATAATAATCTGTAATATAATACATTTTTATTCGACACCGTATCTTATGATGAAAAACTCTTTATCCAAGATGAATTCATCGTGGGAGACTACAGCTATGCTGATGGGGGACAGCTGGATAAAGACTATAGCAAGAGTTGTTACTCCTAATGCGGTGTCATCCCTGCTCAATGTTTTCAGTTACTATTTTATCAATGCCATGGTAACCATAAGCGCTGTAATATTCCTGGCCGGGGCGAGAACTATGGTTATTACGACAAAGATAAAGGAGCTGCAATATTTTAACAAGTTTAACGAGATCTTTGTGCTGTCGCTTCTGATACTTGTGACGAATATAGCTGCGCAGGTAATATTTGGAAAGCTGGCGCGAAGAGCGGAAAACACAGACAAAAGAGAGAAGAAAGTGAGATTTAGCAAAATGATTAAAGCAAAGTATTTAAAGAGAGTTACGGCGACAGTACTGGCGCTGATGGTTGGAGTCGGAGCTTTTTCCCTTACAGGATGCGGGGGCGGAAGCAGTGAAGATCAGGTAGTTATCTATTCTAACGCTGATGATGAAGCGGTTGAAGCAATGAAGACTGCCCTCGATGACAATGGCTATGAAGGACAGTATGTATTCCAGACTTTCGGAACATCTGAACTTGGCGGAAAGCTTCTTGCCGAGGGCAAAGACACAGAAGCGGATCTGGTAACGATGAGTTCATATTACATCGATGACGCTCAGGAACAGAATCAGATGTTTAAAGATATCACTTTTGAAGCGAATACACTGGAAGAGCATCCTTCCTACGGCGTACCTATCATATGCAATGCAGGCTCGATAATAGTGAACACCGAAGAAATGGAAGCTAATAATCTTCCTATTCCGGATTCCATAAGCGATCTGGCTGACCCGGTATATAAAGGATATGTTTCTGTAACAGATATAGCATCTTCTTCAACGGCATGGCTTCTGGTACAGGCTCTGATATCAGAATACGGCGAAGATGAAGCGAAGACTATACTTACCGGTATATATGATAATGTAGGGCCTCATCTTGAAGAGTCAGGCTCCGGTCCGCTCAAGAAGATAAGAGCAGGTGAAGTTGCTCTCGGATTCGGTCTCAGAGCTCAGGCTGTTGCAGACAAGAAGGAAGGACTCCCTATCGATTACATAGATCCAGTTGAAGGAAACTTTACTCTTCAGGAGTATGTATCGGTAGTAGACAAAGGCGATAAGTCAAAAGATAAGGCTATGGAGATGGCTCAGTGTATCGTAGAAAAAGCAAGACCTGCACTTCTTGATATATATCCTGTAGCCCTGTTCGAAGGAGAAACTGTTGATGCGGAAAATCAGCTTGGAAATCCTAAAGTATTCCCTGAAAAACTCACAGTAAACTTGCTTGAACAGCATCAGGCATTGTCAGAAAGCTGTAAATAGCAGATAATGTGTAAAGGAGAATCGTATGCATAAAGTTGACGCAGTTATTTTTGACTGGGCGGGAACTGCCGTAGATTACGGCAGTTTCGCTCCGGTACAGGCTTTCGCAGATGTATTTAAAGCATATGGAATAGAGCCTACCTTAGATGAGATCCGTAAACCGATGGGTATGCTCAAGATAGATCACATACGCACCATGCTGGATATGCCGAGGATAAACGGGCTTTGGAAAGAGATATACAAAAGAGAGCCGTCCCAGGAAGACGCTCTTAAAATGTATGGGATCTTTGAAGAAAAGCTGATGGCTATTTTGAAAGATTTTGCAGTTCCGAAAAAGGACACGCTGCGCACCGTTCCAAAACTGAGGGAAATGGGTATATCCATAGGATCGACTACAGGTTACAATGATAAAATGATGTCGGTAGTCGCAAAAGAGGCAGAAAAAAGAGGATACTGTCCGGACACCTGGTTCAGCCCGGATTCAACTGACAACAAGGGAAGACCGTATCCTTATATGATATTCAAGAATATGGAAGCCCTTGGACTTTCCGATGTGAGAAGAGTTTTAAAGGTAGGCGATACGATTTCCGATATAAAAGAAGGAAAATGTGCCGGTGTGCTTACGGCAGGCGTTGTGATAGGGAGCTCTCAGATGGGCCTGAGCGAGGAAGAATTTGCGCATCTCAGCGCAAGTGATAAGGAAGCAAAGTGCGATGAAGTGAAGAAAAGTTTCTTTAAAGCCGGTGCGGATGAAGTGTTCATGACCTTAGATGAAGTTGCTGATTTCGTAGCATAGTCTGTATTTGAAAATATTGAATCATATAATTATACATAAAAATGGAGATCTTCCGACAAGAAAATCTCCATTTTTAATTTTACCTTTTATTGTATTGCTATACTCCGAAAGCCTCAGCGGTTTCTTTCATAGCTCTTGCTATAGGAAGGGACTGAGGGCATTTTTCTTCGCACGCTTTACAGACTATGCAGTCTGAAGCGTGACGTCCCGGAGCCAGCCATGTGGTGTATTCCATCTTAAGAGAAGGATTTTGTTCATAGACATTCCAGTCGTTGAAATATCTCAGTATACGAGGAATCTCAAGTTTCTGAGGACAAGGCATACAGTAGTTGCACCCTGTACAGGAATATTTGATGAGTCTGTTGTATTCATCAGAAACCTTGTCTATGAGAGCGGTTTCTTCATCGGTTATAGTCAGTATATCGTCTGAAGAAAAAATTTTGATGTTTTCTTCCAGCTGTTCCTTTGAACTCATGCCGCTCAGCATAACTGTTACTTCAGGCATGCTGGCGAGCCATTTGAATGCCCACTGCACAGGAGGTCTCTTTGTTTCGGCGCTGTCCCATATTTGCTGTACAGTAGGAGGGATCGCGTCTGTTATACGTCCGCCTTTGAGAGGCTCCATCACGATCACTCCAAGGCCCTTTTCTGCGGCGTATTTAAGACCTTTGAGACCTGCCTGGTGATCCTTATCCATGTAGTTGAGCTGGATCTGACAGAATTCCCAGTCGTATGCGTTTACAACTTCTTCAAAGAATTCGTATGAATCGTGGAAGGAAAAGCCTATGTGCTTTATCTTGCCTTCTGCCTTCATTTCTTCGAGGAACGGCATGAGATTGAGCTTCTGTGCGCGTTTCCATATGGACTTTGTAATGTTGTGCACCAGATACATATCTATGCTGTCAGTGCAAAGACGTTCCAGCTGCTTATAGAATATGCTCTTCATGCTTTCTTCATCCTTGGCGATCCATATAGGCATTTTGTCAGCGAGAAGTATTTTTTCTCTGTAACCGTCTTTTAAGGCTTTCCCCAGGATTTTTTCGCTTTTGCCTCCATGATATGTGAATGCGGTGTCCACGTAATTTATGCCGGAATCGATAGCGCTTCTTATCATTGATATGGCTTCATCTTCTTTTACGTTATCGTTTTCGTCGACAGGGAGCCTCATGCAGCCGAGTCCGAGGAGCGAAGTTTTTTCATCGATTTTTTTAAATGTTCTGTAGTGCATTTTATATCTCCTGAATTCATGTTATATTTATTTAAAATGACTCATGTGAGTACAAAATAATTATACTTAAAAAGGAAAACCACTTCAATGGGAAAACATGAAAAGGTGATAAAAAAGGAATTTAAGAATGTTCTCGATGAAATATTTGAGTTCAGTGATATACCCGGGATAGCTGCGGGAATTTATTACAGCGGCGAAATGTTTGCGGCGGTAAGAGGCTGGAAGAATCATATTACAAAAGAAAAATTATGTGAACAAAATACTTTTTGTTGCTGTTCCGTGTCGAAAATCTTTACTACTTTAGGGATAATGAAGCTTGTTGAAGGCGGAAAAACAGCTTTTGAGGATAAAGCAGTCGATATAGCGCCTGATTTGTCAATCGGTTATAGGCGATTCGCGAAAAATATCGACGAGCTGTCCATAGGGGAGCTGCTTTCTCACAGGGTGGGAGCAGAAGGAGAGTTTTTTTACAGCGACGAATCATATGATATTTTGGGGAGAGTTATTGAAGAGGTATCAGGGAGGAAATATTGGGAATTTATATACGATAATATTTTTTCAGCTTGCGGAATAAGTGATGCGGATATAGATTTGGGGCGCATGGCATCCCCTCATTTTAAGATGAGAGACAGGAGTATATCAGTGTGCAGCGATTATTCGGCAAGAGAGCACAGCGCAATGAGCGGGGGTATAGTCATATCCGCAGAAGGTCTTTTAAAGATGGGCAGAAGTGTTATAAAAAGTGCTTCAGGAGAAAAGGGATCTTTTCTGAGTAAAAATAAGTGCCGACAAATGTGGGAAGAAAAGGCAAAAGTGAAAGGAACTTCGGAAAAGGTCGGACTTGGATGGTTTATAACGGAAAGAAAAGGTCTTTGCATGGCAGGCCACGATGGAAGGGATGAAGGTTTTGCCTCCAGCTTCTGGGTGTGCCCGCAGAAAGATACAGCAGTATGTGTTCTTTCCAACCTGAGCGGAGCGCCTGTGAGGAAAGCGGCAATGAGTATTATGGAGATTATTTTAAAATAACTGATTGTATTTTTTTGACTTCGTATTATAATTAAAAGTTAAATAATGTTTTTATTGTCGTTTGTTTAAAGGGCGGAGAAACTGTATATTTAAAGGAGGAAACGTGGATAAGAGAGAAAAGCGTGTGTTCTTATATATTGCATTTGCCATAGGATTGTACGCAGTCGTGACGCATCTGGACAAAGTGATAAAAATGTTCGGATATGTGGGAAATCTGTTTACACCTATAGTGGCAGGTCTTATCATAGCCTTTATTCTCAATGTGCCGGTGTCAGGCTTTGAAAAACTGCTTGCGCGCTTGACTAAGGGAAGGTTCAGACCTAAGGGTAAGCTGATACATCTGCTGAGCATATTGCTGACGGCGATATGCGTAGTATTGGTGATCGCTGTACTGGGTATACTGGTGATACCGGAACTGGCTAAAACGATAACCAATATTCTGGAGATGATAAAAGATAACGGACCTGCATGGATCGCGGCTTTGGATAGATACAATATAGACACTTCATATTTACAGAAATGGATGAACGAATTCAATTGGGAAAATATGATAAGCAATATTTCCAACTATGTCAGACCGCTTATAAGTTCTATTGCCAGCGTGGCGTCATCCACAGTGTCTGTAGCTGCTACTGTGATCTCAGGTATCATTATAGCGATATACACGTTGGCTGACAGAGAGAAGATCGCTTCACAGTCAAAAAGGGTGCTGTATGCGTACGCTAAAAAATCGGTTGCAGACAGGGTGTGCTACGTTTGTGCGCTGATAAAGGATTCATACAGAAAATTCCTGACGGGACAGTGTGTTGAAGCTCTTATTTTAGGTCTGCTTATATTTTTCGCCTTTTCTGTTTTCAACCTGCCGTACGCGGGACTCATTGGAGCAGTCACGTCAGTCTGTGCATTGATACCATACATAGGAGCTTTCATTTCATGCGCTCTAAGCGTAATATTGGCTCTGATGATAAGTCCGGAGAAAGCGCTCATATGTCTCATAGTGTATCTCGTGATACAGTTTATAGAGACCCAGTTCATATATCCTCGTGTGGTAGGAGGCTCGGTAGGACTGTCTCCTCTCTGGACCCTTGCCGCTGTATTGATAGGCGGAAAGCTTTTTGGACTTATAGGCATGATATTCTTTATTCCGTTAGTATCAGTAGTATACATACTGGTCAGTGAAGACGTGGGAAAGAGGCTGAAGAAGAAAGCGGAAGATGAGGCGTCTGGAGCTGCATGATGATAGAATCGATAAAAACCGTACCTTCGGCGCTGAAAATGAGGTGATTTTCAGATGGCTGCCGGGTACGGTTTTTTGTTTATTCATCCTTTATATAGTTGAGAAAATCGTCGAAGTCTTCAAAATCGCTCTGCATGAATTCAAATAGTACAGGCTCCTTGAATTCATATTTCGATGTTACCATTAAAAACGGTGCGAGGGGACTTGCTTTAAGCTTGTTTTCCAGATACCTGATATCTGAAAGGGTATAGGCGGCTACGATGAGCTGTCCGTAATCTGTGAGAAAATATATTCCTTTTACATCGTTGCTCAGACGGAAAATACGATTGTTCACGTGATCGTTGTTTTGCTTGAAGGCCATGAACAGCCTGCCGTTTTCCTGGACCGACATTATCGTATTGAAGTTTATTGTGAGCTCTCCGATATTGTTTTCCATATCCTCATCTGAGAGCAGCACTTCATACACCGTTACGAATTCGGGCTTTGACAGCATCATTGCAGCTTCTGCCGAGCTGACGTGGAATCCGGAGCATTTTTCAACGGCGGTCACTTTGAGGTTTTTAATGGATATTCTGGATATTACAGTTTCGTATTCACCGTTCTCCTCTATGAGGGATTCACACATGTATGAAGAGGACCCATCACCGTACTGTCCGTCTTTATCTATCACGTTTTTGCAGAAGGTGGCGCAGTTATATCCTGAATATGGATTCTTCAAAGCTATATCATCGGAAAGATATCGGATCCCCGGTTCGTCCTGACCGATGCATCTCATCATAAAATAGTTTATGACCTGATAATCAGATGTTATGCTGCCGCATATTATATTCATCAAAGCTGCATCTTCCAGAGGATCGAGTACAGTTTTAGATTCCAAAATAAAAGAATACTCGCTGAGCTTTTCCGGAAGAGGGAGATCCTTTTCTTCGTTAAAAATGCTGTAACGATACAGGACTGCGCGCAGCTGTCTTTCCGTGATCTCGATCTTATTCGCTCCCAGGCCGCCAACTATAGTTTGCTCAGCCATATCGATCTCTTCACGGTCGTTTCCTTCTATGCTCTGATACGTTTCAAAGCCTGATTCTTCGCAGTCTATATAGAAAAACTGATGAAGATCACGGATGTCGTTGTTTTCCCCTATGGACCAATGTGCGTATATGGCAAGAACACCCATAAGCCGTGTATCCGTGACATAAGCGTTTATGAGATTTTTTTTCCTTGTTTTCAGAAGGTAGGGAATGCCTCCTTCTATCACTGTGAGTTTAGGTTTTGTCAAATCGTTTACCTCGCAATCTAATAACATGAGTATACCCTATCTGAGAAAAAATACAAGAGGTATGAAGTTTGCATTTTCAAGTATTGACAGGGAATTTAATTAAGATATAATAAATATAGTAAAAAACAAGATAATCCTTATTGAGAGAGGTGGAGGGAATAGGCCCAGAGAAACCCGGCAACCTTGCGTTTGCGAAGGACGAAGAGAGCAGCGCAGAAGGTGCTAAATCCTACAGAGTATCATATAATAATACTCTGAAAGATGAGGAACTATGACAGAAACCTGTACCTCTTTCTGTTCGGAAAGAGGTTTTTATATGTACAGCAATTTTGGAGGTATAAAATGAAAAGATTATTTACATCAGAATCGGTTACAGAGGGTCATCCGGATAAGATATGCGATCAGATATCGGATGCTATAGTTGATGCTATAATGGAAAAGGACCCGCAGGGGCGCGTAGCGGCGGAAACGACGGTAAATACCGGATATGCTATGATAATGGGAGAAATAAGTACGGATTGCTATATAGATATACAGAAGATCGCGCGTGAAGTTATATGCGATATAGGCTACGACAAAGGTGAATACGGATATGACGGGAATGTATGCGCTATACTCACGGCTATAGATGAACAGTCTGCCGATATCGCCATGGGAGTGGACAGAGCGCTCGAATATAAAGAAGGCATCCTTGAAGATGACTATGAAATGGGAGAAACGGGGGCAGGAGATCAGGGCATGATGTTCGGATTTGCCTGCAATGAGACGCCGGAATATATGCCTATGCCGATAGCTATGGCGCACAGGCTGTCAAGACGTCTTGCTCAGGTCAGAAAAGACGGCACACTGAAATATTTAAGACCTGACGGCAAGACCCAGGTCACGGTTGAATACGATGATGACCGCGTAAAACGTATAGATACTATAGTAGTATCCACTCAGCATGATCCTGATGTGGAACTTTCGCAGATACGTGAGGATATAATAAAGCACGTTATCAATGAAGTTGTTGATGAGGATCTCCTTGATGAGAATACAAAATATTTCATAAATCCGACAGGAAGATTCGTGATAGGAGGACCTCACGGAGATTCGGGACTTACAGGAAGAAAACTTATCGTAGATACCTACGGAGGATATGCAAGACATGGAGGCGGAGCTTTCAGCGGAAAAGATCCTACTAAAGTAGACAGGTCTGCAACTTATGCGGCAAGATATGTTGCGAAAAATCTGGTAGCAGCCGGTCTGGCAGACAAGTGTGAGATACAGATTGCCTACGCTATAGGAGTAGCAGAACCTGTATCTGTATTGGTGGATACTTTCGGAACGGGAAAAGTTTCGGATGATAAGATCTCGGATATAGTGAAAAAACACTTTGATCTCAGACCTGCGGCTATAATAAGGGATCTGGATCTCAGGAGACCTATATACAGGCAGGTTGCGTCATACGGGCATTTCGGCAGGACGGATATAGACCTGCCGTGGGAGAGACTTGATAAAGCAGAAGAACTTGGAAAGGAGATACTGTAGATGGGTGTTAAGGTTGCAAAATTCGGAGGATCATCCGTTGCTGATGCTTTGCAGATAGAGAAGATAAAAAATATAGTGGCAAAAGATAAAGATATAAAATATGTAGTAGTATCAGCGCCGGGAAAGCGCTTTGATGAGGACAGCAAGATTACAGATCTGCTGTATCTCTGCAAGACCCATATAGAGCATAAGATACCTTATCAGCAGATATTTCAGGTGATATGTGACAGATTTATGGCTGTGGAAGTCAACCTGGGAGTTGATGTTGATTTGAAAAAGGAATTCAATGAAATAAAGAAAAATCTTGAAGAGGGGGCAACAGCGGACTATATAGCCAGCAGAGGAGAATATCTCAACGCTATTTTGATAGCGGCTTACCTTGGATATGATTTCGTGGATTCAGCTAAAATGGTGAAGTTCGATGAAAAAGGCAGATTTATGGAAGAACTCACTGATAAAGCTATAAAGAAAGAACTGAAAAATCATGAGAGAGCTGTGATACCCGGTTTTTACGGTTCCAAAACGGATGGCGCGATAAAAACTTTTTCGAGAGGAGGTTCGGATATAACGGGAGCACTCGTAGCGAGAGCTGTGCAGGCTGACGTATACGAAAACTGGACTGATGTATCCGGGTTCCTCATGGCAGATCCCCGAATCGTAGATGATCCTAAGCCTATAAGTACAGTTTCATATAAGGAGCTGAGAGAACTTTCTTACATGGGAGCTTCTGTGCTTCATGAAGATGCCATATATCCGGCAAGAGTAGCCAATATTCCTATCAATATAAGGAATACCAACAGGCCGGATGATCCGGGGACGATAATAACTTCAGAGCCTGCAAAGCTGGAGGAGGGGCAGATAATAGCCGGGATAGCAGGCAGTAAGGATTTTACTGTAATAGCCATGTATAAGAATCTTATGAGCAGCGAGAGAGGTTTTATCAGAAAAATGACAGGTATACTTGAGGACTTTGATATACCTATTGAACATATACCGAGCGGAGTGGATACTCTGTCGGTGGTTATTGACAATAAACTTATCGATGGTAAAATAGATGATATTCTTGAAGAATTTGAAAGACAGCTTAAACCTGATCATCTGGAAGTTTTTCATAACATAGCATTGATTGCGATAGTAGGATACGGAATGTCTTACAGAACGGGAGTATCTGCTAAACTGTTCACAGCGCTTGCAGATGAGAATATCAACGTCAGGATGATAGATCAGGGTTCCAGTGAGATGAATATTATCGTAGGAGTAGAAAACAAGGATTTTGAAACAGCTATAAGAGCTATATATAAAGCTTTTGTATCATAATAAACGGGAGAGCCTCAGCACGGGAGATATATCCGACGCTGAGGCTTTTGCATATGAGGAGTATGGGAGTATATG
>UQNP01000050.1 GCA_900542385.1 uncultured Eubacterium sp. | reverse complement strand
TGAGCTATCACTTCTTCTATTTTTTTATCGCTGCATTTTAAGATAAATTCACTGATCTCTATAAAAAACATCCCATCTTTTTTTCTACAGCAGCCAAATCTCTTTTTAGGTCTCTTATTTACTATTACTTTATCTGAAATAATATCAGGCACGGGAATATTTATTTCCCGTGCCTTTCTTATAACTTCTTTTAAAACCAGATCTATCTTTTCACTTTCCATTGCATACCCTTCATATTAAAAATGTCTCATATGTTTCACATGAAACATTTTTATCTATCCCAGTGTTTTCAACAGTTCTATCAGTCTTTCAAGATCTTCTCTGCTGTAAAACTCTATTTCTATTTTGCCTTTTTTCCCTTTCTGGTTGAGCGTTACTTTGGTTCCCAGCACATCTTTCAAGTCATCTTCCACTCTCTTGACATCGGCGTTTTTCTGCCTCGGCTTTGCTTTTGAACCGGCTGAGGATTTCTTTTCCTGGGCCATTTTTTCTATCTGCCTTACGGAAAGTCCGTTCTTAACTGCGGCCTCAGCGATCTCCATCTGACGTGCTATACTTCCGGCAGATACTATTGCCCTTGCATGACCTGACGAAAGCAGACCATCGGCAACATACTTTCTTATCTCTTCCGGAAGTTTCAGAAGTCTCAGGGAATTTGTAATGTACGGCCTGCTCTTCCCCACGCTCTTTGACACCTGTTCCTGGGTAAGCCCATAGGTATCTATCATCTGACTTATACCTTCCGCTTCTTCTATAGGATTGAGATCCTCTCTCTGCATATTCTCTATGATAGCCAGGAGCATATTTTCTTCATCTGTCAGCTCCTTTACTATGCAGGGTATTTCTTTCAATCCTATTTTTCTGGCAGCTCTCCACCTTCTCTCTCCGGCTACTATTTCATATCCGTTTTTCACAGAGCGAAGAACCACAGGCTGAATAAGACCATGCTCTTTTATAGATGATGCCAGTTCATCAAGCTTTTCCTCATCAAAAGTTTTTCTCGGCTGGTTTGAATTAGGCTTTATATCATTTATCTCTATATATGAGATACCTCTGCTCTCTGTTTTGTTTTCTTCTTTTTTATTCGTATCGATCTCCGTTTTTATACTTTTGATCGATTCTTCCTTTACTTCAGGCTCGAGATTTATCTCAACGTCTCCGAACAGAGCGTCAAGTCCTCTCCCCAAACCTTTGCTTTTTTTCCCTGGTGCCATTACTTACCCTCCTCAAGACTGAGGAATTCATCTGCAAATTCCATATATGCGCGAGCTCCTGCTGACTTGGGATCGTACTGTATTACCGGCATTCCGTGACTTGGAGCTTCGGCAAGCCTTACGTTCCTCGGTATCACTGTAGTATATACCTTTTCCTTGAAATATTTTTTTACTTCCTCGACTACCTGTATAGACAAGTTGGTTCTTCCATCGAACATACTCAGGATAACTCCCTGTATTTCAAGATCCGGATTAGTGTTCTTTCTTACTATATCTATAGTACTCATGAGCTGACTTACACCTTCAAGAGCATAGAATTCACATTGTATAGGAATGAGAACCGAATCTACTGCCGTAAGTGAATTTATTGTAAGGAGCCCCAGCGACGGAGGACAATCTATGAAAATATAATCGTATTTCGGTTTTAAAAGCTCTATTGCCCTTTTAAGTCTCTTATCTCTTCCTGCCAGTTTTATAAGCTCTACTTCTGCTCCTGCCAGCTGAACGCTTGCCGGGATTATATCCAGGTTTTTAGTGCCTGTCGGAAGAATAGCTTCCTCCGGATGATAATCATCCTCTATCAGAAGTTCATGAGTTGTAAGCTCCAGATCTTTTTTTGAGATTCCCACTCCGCTTGTAGTATTCCCCTGCGGATCTATATCGATTATTAAGGTTTTTTTACCTTTCATTGCAAGACAGGCTGCGAGATTTATGTTAGTTGTCGTCTTTCCGACTCCGCCCTTCTGATTGAATATAGCTATTGCCTTTCCCACTTTATACCTCCTTAAAAATATAACAGTTCCTTTCTTCATTATATAACATAAATATCTCCTTTACTATCTTTTATTTTATATTCCCATAAAATAAAAACAAAAAAATATAATGTTTCACGTGAAACATTATATTTTGGAGGTAGTATTATGACTGTATGTCTGCTATTCATTTGCAGCACGCAGCTTACCTTTTATTTCATCTGTCCGTTTATCTTCCGGATTCTTAGGTATGGTTATCTTGATCACCATGGAGTCTCCTGTATCTTCCTGTTTAAAAGTAGCTCCCTTACTTTTGAGATCCATATCTATGAAAGCTTTCTTAAGAGTATTGAGATACAGTTTGTAGCTTATGTGCATTATCTTATTTTTTTCCTTTTCAGTCATCTCCTTCTTTTCCATATACTCTTCCACAAGCTTTTCGATCTGCCTTACGTTGAAATTATTTTTTATAGTTTTTTCAACTACTGCCCTTCTTATATTATCATCATCTATTTTAAGCAGAGCTCTTGCATGTCTTTCAGTAAGCTTGTGCTCCGTCAAAAGTTTTTGTATGTCTTCAGGAAGATTGAGTATCCTTATTTTGTTGGATATAGTTGACTGATTTTTTCCAAGACGTTCCGATAAAGCAGTCTGGCTTATCCCATATTTTTCCATGAGGGTTCTGTAAGCCTTTGCTTCCTCTATGTATCCCAGGTTTTCACGCTGTATGTTTTCCACCAGCGCTATCATGCCGGCTTCTTCTTCAGTAGCATCTTTTATGATAGCAGGCACCTTATTCAGACCTGCCATGGACGCTGCACGAAGTCTTCTCTCCCCTGCTATGAGCATATACCTGCCGTCATCCTGTTTCTTGATGATAAGCGGCTGCAATATACCGAATTCTTTTATGGAATCCCTGAGTTCCATCAGCTGTTCTTCTCCGAAATTTTCCCGGGGCTGCTGATCGTTTGCCTTTATCATATCGATGGGAATTTCCGTTGTTTTTCTCATAAACATATCTTTTCCCCCTCTCTGATGATATGATAACAGCATGTCCCAAAGTGATAAAGATACTTTCATGATACAAAAAGAACCTGTATTTGCTATTTTACAGGTTCTTTCGACGGAATTCCGGCTTTTCTCGGATATTTCGACATTGTATTTTTGATCTTCGATATGAATATGAGCGTATGTTTCGCCCCGCCGCTTTGTATTTCAGGTACTTCTGTTCTGTCTATCCTGCCTCCCATAAGAGATATGGCTTTTTTCGCCTCTTCTATTTCTTCTTCACATTCCGGCCCTTTATAGGCGATAAAACATCCTCCCACTTTCACGAATGGCAGACAGTACTCGCATAGAGTGCTCATGTTAGCGACCGCCCTGGAAACACAAAGGTCAAATTTTTCTCTCATGTCCTTATTCCTTGCAAAATCTTCCGCTCTGCCGTGAAAAGCAGATATATTCTCTATTCCCGAATCTCTCGCTGCTTCCTTTACTATCTTTATCCTCTTGTTCAGAGAATCAAGCAAAACGAAATCTTTTTCCGGAAAAGCTATTGCAAGAGGTATTCCCGGAAATCCTCCTCCGGTCCCCACATCTACGATCCTCTTCGATCCTGCAAACTCCTTGGATCCTGCACACAAAAGAGAATCGATATAATGCTTTCCTATAAATTCATCTCTCTCGGTTATGGCAGTAAGATTGACGCTCTGGTTTTTTTCCAGTATTTTTTCCATATATGAAATGTACTTATCTTTTTTATCATCGTCAAAATCCATGCCGAATTTATCAAATATTTTTTTAAGCTCATCCATTTTTCGTTCTCCTCAGCTTTTCCAGATATATCAAAAGCACATTTATATCTGCCGGTGATACTCCTGATATCCTTGAAGCCTGCCCTACAGAGACAGGTCTCATATCGCTGAGCTTCTGTCTCGCTTCTATCCTGAGTCCTTCAATTTTTTCATAATCTATATCTGAGGGCAGCTTCTTATCTTCGAGTCTTTTGAATTTTTCTATCTGCTGCTGCTGTTTTCCTATATATCCTTCATACTTTATCTGCACTTCCAGCATAGTTTTCTGATGTTCTGAAAGTTCAGGTCTTTTATCATCTATCTCAGCCGAATCATCATATGATATCTCAGGACGTTTCAAAAGCTCTATAAGTGATACTGCTGACTTTATAGGCGAGCTGCCTCTCTCAGTGAGAAAATCATTTGCTTCCTCAGGCTTCAGTATTTTCTTTTTAAGTCTCTCTGTCTCTTTTTCAACTATTTCCTTTTTTTCCAGAAATCTCCTATATCTGTCATCTTTTACAAGTCCTATCTCATATCCGCGCTCCGTAAGACGGTAATCTGCGTTGTCCTGCCTCAGAACAAGCCTATATTCCGCTCTGCTGGTCATAATTCTGTAAGGTTCATTAGTACCTTTAGTCACAAGATCGTCGATCAGAACGCCAATATAAGCCTCGCTTCTGTCGAGAACGAATTCTTTTTTTCCGTCAAGTTTGCGTACAGCGTTTATTCCGGCCATGAGTCCCTGAGCCGCAGCTTCCTCATATCCTGAACTTCCGTTGAACTGACCGGCGCAAAAAAGATTTTCAACGTGTTTGTTCTCAAGGCTTATTTTCAGATCGAGAGGATCTATACAATCATACTCTATCGCATAAGCAGGACGTACTATCTCTATATTCTCAAGACCTTCTATTGTTTTATAAAATTCCTCCTGCACATCCTCCGGAAGACTGGATGACATACCCTGTATATACATCTCATCGGTATAAAGTCCTTCCGGCTCTATAAAAAGCTGATGTCTTTTCTTATCGGCGAACCTGTTCACTTTATCTTCTATTGAAGGACAGTATCTTGGACCTATTCCCTCTATATGACCTCCGAATAATGCAGATCTGTGAAAATTAGCCCTTATCACTTCATGGGTTTTTTCGTTAGTATATGTAAGCCAGCACTTCACCTGATCTTTTTTCAGGTCATCATTCATGAAGGAAAACGGAACTATTTTTTCATCTCCCTCCTGAGGTATCATCTTATCGTAGTCAAAGCTTTTTGCCAGAGCTCTTGCAGGAGTACCTGTTTTGAATCTTCTCATAGGAAGCCCGTATTCCCTCAGCCTTTGTGCAAGAAGCACAGAAGGAGCAAGTCCGTTGGGACCACTGTCGTATACGCTGTCTCCAATGAATATCTTTCCGGCAAGAAATGTTCCCGTTGCAAGTATCACAGCTTTGGATCTGTAGCACGCTCCCGTTCTGAGAATCACTCCGCAGGCCTTTGAATCTTCAACGATTATATCTATTACCTCTCCCTGTTTTAAAGTCAGATTTTCTTCATTTTCAAGGGTCTTCTTCATTTCGATATGATATGCGTTCTTATCCGTCTGAGCTCTCAAAGAATGGACCGCGGGACCCTTTGCAGTATTTAGCATCCTGCTCTGTATAAAAGTCTTATCGGCGTTTATACCCATTTCACCTCCAAGGGCGTCTATTTCTCTGACGAGGTGCCCTTTTCCCGTGCCTCCTATGGAAGGATTGCAGGCCATCATCGCTACAGACTCAAGATTTATAGACAGCATCAATGTCTTCTTTCCCATCCTGGCAGCAGCCAGTCCTGCTTCACATCCTGCATGTCCTGCTCCGACAACTATTATATCGTATGTTCCCATTAAAAATTTTTCCATAATACCAAGCCTTTATATCATACAGCCTATTTTCCGAGACAGAATCTCGAAAAAACTTCATTTATTATATCGTCTGAAACCGTTTCTCCAATGATTTCACCCAGGTTTTCATAAGCGCTCTTTACATCAACTTCTATAAAATCGAGAGCCTCCCTTGCCTCTGTCATTCTCAAAGCATCTTTCAGAGAATCTCTTCCCCTTTCAAGAAGCTCTATATGGCGTACGTTGTTCACCATAGTACTTTCACTCTGTGATATTTTACCCCCATATACGAGATTCTCTATCGTATCCTCTATATCTTCTATACCTCCTCCTTCTATAAGAGATGTTTCTATCACATCTGCATTGGGAAGAAGTTTTTTGATATCTTCAGCTCTCAGTTTTTTTCCAAGATCTCTTTTATTTATCAAAACGAGGCATTTTTTATCCGACAGAAAATCTATTATCTTTTCATCTTCATCGGTAAGCTCTTCACTGCCGTCGAGGACGAATATGGTAAAGTCAGCTTTATTGAGAGCCTCCTTCGAACGTTCTATCCCCAGCCTTTCCACCTTATCTGAAGTTTCTCTCATGCCGGCGGTGTCAACAAGCTGGACAGGTATGTTTCTTATACTTGCCGCTTCCTCTATAGTATCTCTGGTAGTTCCAGGTATTTCGGTAACTATCGCTCTCGATTCTTTCAGTATACCGTTCATGAGAGAAGACTTACCTACGTTCGGTTTTCCTACTATCGCTATCCTTATTCCTTCTCTTATCATACGTCCGGTGGAGGCTGTAGACAGCAGTTTTTCAATCATATCGCCTATTAACACTATATTTTTTTCAAGGTCATCGTAAGTAACTTCCTCTATATCCTCATCAGGATAATCTATGTTCACAGTTATGTTCACAAGCATATCCAAAAGCTTTGCTCTTATCTCGGATATTTTAAGAGAAAGGTTGCCTTCAAGCTGCGACACAGCTATATCAAAACTCTTATCAGTTTTAGCTTTTACAATATCTATAACTGCCTCCGCCTGAGACAGATCTATCCTGCCGTTTAAAAAAGCTCTCTTCGTAAACTCGCCCGGCTCGGCGAGTCTCGCTCCCTTCCTCAATACCAGTGAAAGTATATTTTTTAAAGAAACCATACTGCCGTGACAGTTTATCTCCACAACA
Source organism: uncultured Eubacterium sp. (assembly GCA_900542385.1). Classification (GTDB taxonomy): domain Bacteria; phylum Bacillota; class Clostridia; order Peptostreptococcales; family Anaerovoracaceae; genus Lentihominibacter; species Lentihominibacter excrementavium. Next base: position 4,552 of record UQNP01000050.1, on the reverse strand, counting down.
TCCTCCGCAGTATATGTGCTTGGACCTTTCATATACACAGCGAGGACTTCATCTATCATTCTGTTGTTCTCTCTGTCTATTATTTTACCGTAATTCATTCTGCGGCTTCTGATCTCATCCACATTCCCGCGCAGTTCAAAAATATCTTCAAGGATAGGCAGCGATCTTTCACCGCTTATTCTTATTATTCCTATACCGCCTTCTCCGTATGCAGTAGCTATTGCAGCGATAGTATCTTCCATATGATCCATCCTTTATCCGTAAATAAGTAATGCCCACAAGACATACGGGGAAAAGAGCTGTTCCCTTTCGTTGTCCATGGGCATCTTTCTGCTATTTCTTAAGTTCTATTATAACTCTTCTGTAAGGTTCTTCCCCTTCGCTCCTCGTTATAATGTTAGGATTTTTTTGCAGTGTAGCATGTATTATCTTTCTTTCATAAGGATTCATAGGCTCAAGCCTTACATATCTCTTTGTCTTTATGACTTTTGATGCAAGTCTGTTGGCAAGCTGTTCAAGAGTTTTCTGTCTCTTAGCTCTGTAGTTTTCTGCATCGATCACTACTTTTATATATTTCTCACTCTCTCTGTTAACTACGAGACTTGTAAGATACTGGATAGCATCGAGAGTCTGACCTCTCTTTCCTATCACTGTTCCGGAATCCTTTCCGTTCATTTCTATATAGACTACGTCATTTCCCGTCTTCAATTTGAAATCGAGAGAAAGACCCATCTTTTCAGTAACATCCTTAAGGAATGTAAGAGCTTCATGATCTTCTGCATCCACAAGCTCATCCATATTGACAGGATCTATATTTATGCCGCTCTCTGCAAAGCTTTCTTTCTTTTCCCTGTTCTTTCTTTCTCTGTTTTTCTTCTGTTTTCTCTCTCCGCTCTTAGGAGCGCTTTTCTTTTCTTCTGATTTATTTTCTTTCTTTTCAGCCGGCTCCTTTTTAACGACCGTTTCTTCCGGTTTTTCTTCCGGCTTTTTCTTCTCTACTCTCACCTTGGCGAGTTTCGAGCCTATCCCGAAAAAGCCTTTTGAAGGTTCTTCCAAAACGGTAACCTCGACCTCGTCTCTTGAAAGCTTAAGGTCTGCCAGGGCAAGTTTAACTGCCTCTTCGACATCAACGCCCCACTTTTCTGAATAATCCATTTATAATTCCTCCAAATACCGGTTTACTTCTTTATTTTTTCTCTTATTCTTCTTTCCTCAGCTTCTCTCTTAAGTTTCTTTCTGATAGATGCCATATGAATGTTGAAGAATATCTGTATAACCTGGCTGACAGCCCAGTACAGAGCAAGCCCCGAAGGGAACGATCTCGCCATCCAGAGGATCATGATAGGGAAGATGTATTTCATCATCTTCATCATACCGTTCATCTGGTGATTAGCTTCAGTATCCGACAAAGCCTGTGTCATGGAAAACGATATAAAGGTCGCAACACCTGCTATGATCGGCAGTATCCACAGATCCGGCTGACTCAGGTCCGCTATCCATATGAAAGGTTCATGATAAGCGAATATCATAGAGTTATCATTCATATACATCATCGGATTTCTGAGCAGAGCAAAGAGACCCATTATGATAGGCATCTGTATGAGCATAGGAAGACATCCCCCCATAGGGTTGAATTTTTCTTCCTTGTAAAGCTCGGCCATTTTTATATTCAAAGTCTCTTTATCGTTGGCATACTTTCTCTGCAGCGCCTGCATTTTCGGCTGTACTTCCGACATCTTTGCCGTCGACTTGGTCTGTTTTATGTACAGCGGATAAAGACAGAGCTTAACTATTACAGTAAATACTATTATAGTTATACCGTAATTGTTTATAACACTGTACAGCAGGTCAAGCAGTATACCCAAAGGGTTAGCTATTATTCCTAAAATTGTATACATTATTTCCTCCTATTTTAAAGGGTCGTACCCTCCCGGGTTGAAAGGGTGGCATCTCATGATTCTTCTGATGCCGAGATAACTCCCTTTAAAAAATCCGTACTTCTCAAGTGCCTGAATAAAATAAGTTGAACAAGTAGGATAAAATCTGCATGTCGGGGGAAAAAGAGGAGAGATGAACTTCTGATAACCTCTTATGAGCAGTATCATCACTTTTTTCAATCAAATCACCTCTTGATTCTTTATCCTTTAAACAATCCAGCCTTCGAAACGGCCCTGTTCATCGATTTGCCTACATCTCCGGCTTTTTTTCCGTTTATCGTGTTCCTCGCTATAAATATAAGATCGTAGCCTTCTTTTATATTTTCTCCGAGAAACCTGTAATTTTCCTTCATAAGCCTTCTGGCTCTGTTTCTTTTAACGCTGTTTCCTACTTTTTTGCTTGCTAAAAATGCTGTCCTGTTATAAGAAAGATTATTTTTCCTGTAAAAAAACACTATATATCTTTCTCCGATAGATTTTCCTTTTTTGTATATACCGGTAAAATCATCCTTTTTTCTCAGTATATCCTTTTTCAGCATAATTCCCCTGAATTGATAAGCATAACAAAAAGACCACTGCTGCGGTCTCTATGCTGATAAAACTTTTCTTCCTCTTTGTCTTCTTCTTTTTAAGACATTTCTACCGTTCTTTGTCTTCATTCTTTTTCTGAATCCGTGCACTTTTTTTCTCTGCCTTTTCTTAGGCTGATATGTCATTTTCATCTTAGTGTGATCCTCCTTCTTGACATCGAATTGATTTCCTGAATACTTGAATATTAAATGCAGATCTGAATTTCAACCTGCACATATGCTTTATTATTATACATTTGCGAAAAAGCTCTGTCAAATCATTTATTTTTGCTTATCCGCCATAAAATACCCACAAATGCAACATATCGTTGTCCATGTTGATTCTTTGCACAATTTTATCCACAGATAGTGGATAACTTCATGAATTTTTATTTTTTCAATATTTCATATTCAACTATTGATTGTGGATAACTTTTTTTGATATGATATATACACCGTTTTTAGAAAGGGCGATCATGAGGAAAAAAATAGATGAAAAAAAATGGAGAGACATACTCTCGGAAATAAGTGAAAATGTTACAGAAGTAAGCTACAGATCATGGTTTTCTCCTCTCATACCTATGGAAATAGATGACGAAGCAGCTGTGATATACTTCGCTACATCTAAAAAACAGATAATGGAAGTGCTCGAAATGAGATACATACCACTGTTTGAGAGAGCCGTAGAATCAATATATAAAAAACGATATAAAGTAGTAGTAAAGTATAAGACTGAAAACGAGATCGAAAACGAGCTTAAGCAAAACAGTGCCAAACCTGAGGCAAAAACTTCCAAACCGGTGCACAGACAGAGTTATGAAGAAAAAGGAGAAAATGAATTCAAAGAAGAATACTTTCTCAACCCAAGATACAATTTTGACAACTTCATAGTAGGAGACAACAACAGATATGCCCACGCTGTAGCATATGCCGTTGCCGAATCTCCCGCGGTAGTATACAACCCGCTGTTCATATACGGAGGATCGGGACTGGGCAAGACTCATCTTATGCACGCAATAGGACATTACATACTTGAGCACAACCCTTCCTTAAAAGTCCTCTACGTATCATCGGAAATGTTCACATCAGAACTGATAAAGGCGATACAGGATCAGAAAAATTCTTCCAGCAAGCTGGATTTCTTCAAAAACAAATACAGGAATGCAGATGTCCTTCTGATAGACGACATACAGTTCCTTGAAGGAAAAGATGCTACCCAGGTGGAATTTTTCCATACCTTCAATACCCTCTACGAATTTGAAAAACAGATAGTCATATCCAGCGACAGACATCCGAGCAAGCTGACAGACCTGGATGACCGTCTGAGATCAAGATTCCAGTGGAACATCGTGGCCGACATACAGCCCCCTGACTTTGAAACGAGAGTAGCTATACTCCGAAAAAAAGCAGAGCTTGAAAACATACCTATCGATGACGATATACTGGAAGTAATAGACCTCATAGCTGAAAAAGTAAAGTTCAATATAAGGGAGCTTGAAAGCGCTCTTACGAGAATAATAAGTTATTCGACACTTTTCAAACAGCACATAACGGTCAAATTTGCAAGAAAAAATCTCAACGATATTTTTTCCACAAGAGATTTCAACATAAACTGCGAAACGATCAAAAAAGCTGTATGCAAAAAATACAACATAAAGATATCGGATATAGAATCATCAAAAAGAAAGAGAGAATTTTCACATCCGAGACAGATAGCCATGTACCTGTGCCGTGAAATGACAGACTCATCTCTTCCTAAAATAGGCGAATACTTCGGAGGCAGAGATCATACTACGGTACTCCACGCCTACGATAAGATATCTTCTGAAATGAAAACCAACGAAGTCCTTGCAGAAGAAATAAGAAAACTCAAAGAAGAAATAGAATAAATTATTATCAACATATCCTGTTGATTAAAAAAGCTAAGTTATCAACAAGTTTTACACAGGCTCAAACCTTGTAAATACAAAGCCTGAAAGAGTTATCCACAATATTAACAGGGCTTACTACTACTATAACTATAAATATATATAAATAAAATAAATC
>UQNP01000049.1 GCA_900542385.1 uncultured Eubacterium sp. | reverse complement strand
GTAGGGGAAACTGTAAAAAAAGCAAAAGCATCAGCAAAAAATGACGCCATGGCTCAGATTGCAGAGGAAGTAGGAAGATACTGCGGTATTTTAGACAAAATGGGATATGGAAATAATATACAGCTTGATTTTTCAATGGTAAATGATATAGATTATTACAACGGTATCATATTCCACGGATATGTCAGAAATCTGCCGGGGTGTGTCCTGGCGGGCGGTCAGTACGATAAAGCCATGTCTCTTCTCGGTAAAAAAGGGAAGGCTATAGGGTTTGCCATATATCTGGATGAGCTGATGAAAGGAAAGCATGTGCCCGATAAATACGATGTAGATGCAGTACTTATATATGAAGATGGAGAACTTTTAGAGGATATTATAAAGGCAGTTGATTCTCTGCAGAAGAAAGGCCTTTCAGTGAGTGCGCAGAGAGGATCGTGCCGCAGCATAAGATTCAGAGAAAAATATATTCTTAAAAAGGGTGTTGTCGTAAAGGAGGAAAAGTAAATGCTTAATATAGCTCTTCCAAAGGGAAGACTTGGTGATAAAGTGTATGATATGCTGACTTCGGCCGGATACGATTGCCCGGGATATTACGAGCAGAACAGAAAACTTGTATTTGAAAATGCTGAAAGAGGAATAAGATACCTTCTTGTAAAGCCCAGCGATGTGGCCATATATGTGGAGCATCATGCCGCGGATGTGGGGATAGTAGGAAAGGACATATTGCTGGAACAGGAATCCGATGTATATGAGCTGCTGGATCTCGGTATAGGAAAATGCCGTATGGCGGTGGCGGCTCCGGAAGATTACATAGAAGACAAGGACAGAACGTTGAGAGTGGCGACAAAGTATGTGAATGTGGCGAAAAAATTCTACGCCGGGAGAAACCGGGATATAGATATCATAAAACTCAACGGCAGTATAGAGCTGGCTCCTATACTCGGATTGTCCGACGTGATAGTTGATATAGTTGAAACGGGAAATACGATAAGGGAAAATCATCTCAAGGTAATAGAAGAATTCAAAGATATCAGTGCACGGTTCATATCGAACAAGACGAGCTTTAAATTTGAAAATGAAATAATCAGCGATATGCTTAATAAACTTGGAGATCAGATAGATGAGCAGATTTTTAGATGAAAAATACGCAGGACTTAAACCTTATACTCCCGGAGAACAGCCGAAAAAGACGGATGAGCTGATAAAGCTCAATACAAATGAAAATCCTTATCCGCCTTCGCCAAAAGTGATCAGGGCGCTTGATGGGGAAGAAGCGAATGATCTCAGACTCTATTCGGATCTTGAGGCCTATGCTCTTACGGAGGCAATAGCTGAATACTACGGTGTAGACAGAGAAATGATCAGTGCAGGAAACGGCTCGGATGAGATACTGGCATTTATTTTCATGGCATTTCACGGACAAAACAGCAAAGTGTATTATCCTGAAATAAGCTATAGCTTTTATCCTGTATATTGTGATGTTTACGGACTTGAAGGAGTCAAGATCCCGCTGGACACGGATTTTAAATTGAATGCGGATGATTATATCGGCCTTGACGGGACCATTGTTATAACCAATCCCAACGCTCCGACGGGAAGAGCCCTTGCGCTGGATGATATAAGGAAGATACTGGAGGGCAACGGGGATAATCTTGTGGTGATAGATGAAGCTTATGTGGATTTCGGAGCAGAAAGCGCCGTATCCCTCACGAAAGAATACGATAACCTTCTGCTGGTGCAGACTATGTCAAAATCGAGAAGTCTTGCGGGAGCGCGCATAGGATATGCGGTGGGAAACAAAGAGATAATATCGGATATAAACAGGATCAAATTCAGTTTCAATCCGTATAATATAAACCGTCTTTCTCTTATTGCAGGCGCGGAAGCGATTAAAGACACGGATTATTTTAACGATATATGTCAAAAGATCATATCGACCCGTGAATGGTTTTCAGAGAAGATGAAAAAACTCGGTTTTACCGTAATACCATCGAAAGCTAATTTTGTGTTTGTTTCCAGTGATAGGATATCCGGGAGCGAATATTTTGCAAAGCTCAGAAAATGTAATATAATAGTAAGACATTTCAATGATGAGAAAATAAAAAACTATGTGAGAATAACCATAGGACGGGATGAAGATATGAAACGGCTTGTGGAAGTCACAGAAACGATACTTGAAGAATGTTAGACGGATCAACGGGAGGAATATCCATGAGAAGAAAGAAAATCGTAAGAGATACGAAAGAGACAAATATATCTCTTGCTCTTGAGATAGACGGGACAGGGGCATATGAGATAAAAACAGGATGCGGTTTTTTCGACCATATGATGGAACTGTTCGCAAGGCACGGACGGTTTGATATCGCCATCGACTGCGAGGGCGATACGCATGTTGACTGTCACCATACTGTGGAGGATATAGGGATAGCCCTTGGAAGTGCTTTCAGAGAATCTCTCGGCGACAAAAGAGGTATATTCAGATACGGAAGCGTGCTTCTTCCTATGGATGAAGCCCTGATACTGTGTGCAGTGGATATAAGCGGCAGGATGAGCGTGAACTTCGATGTTAATATGCCTGCGGAAAAGATAGGGACCTTTGATACAGAACTTGTAAAAGAGTTTATCATTGCTCTTGCGAGGGAGATGGGGCTGACAGTACATATTAAAATGCTTGCAGGTGAAAACACCCATCATATTATAGAAGCGGTGTTCAAAGGACTGGCGCGTGCTCTTAGACAGGCGTGCGCCATAGAAGAAGAATTCGCTGATGAAATACCGTCGACTAAAGGAGTGTTGTAAATGATAGCTGTAGTAGATTACGGAGTTGGAAACCTTTTTTCTCTGACCGCTTCTCTGAAATATCTCGGTGCAGAGGCTGAGATAACGGGAGATGCAGATAAAATAGACAGCGCGGACAGAATAATCCTTCCTGGAGTCGGAGCTTTTGATGATGCAGTGAAGAAACTTGAAGGCGCTGGATTGTCAGAGCTTATAAAAGAGCAGGCTTTAAACGGAAAGCCGCTTCTCGGCATATGTCTTGGAATGCAGATGCTGTTTGAAGAAAGCTATGAATACGGAATACATAAGGGCCTGGGGCTGATAAAAGGACGGGTGTGCTCAATTGAAGAAGATCTGATAAAAGCAGGTGCGGAAAAGCTCAAAGTCCCTCATATAGGCTGGAACTCACTTGACTTCAGGGAAGGCGAGCCTTTGTTCAAATATATAGATCAAGGCGACTACGTTTACTATGTTCACAGCTTTTACGGGAGAGACTGCGAAGACAGCACTATTGCAGCATCCATGTACGGAATAAAGATAACAGGAGCAGTCAGAAACGGCAGCATATACGGGACTCAGTTCCATCCGGAGAAAAGCGGCAGTGTGGGACTTAAGATATTGAAAGCGTTTATGGAGGTGTAGACGTATGGATATTTTTCCGGCTATAGATTTACGGGAAGGAAAAGTCGTGAGACTTTTTCAGGGTGATTACGATAAGATGACGGTATATGGAGGTGATCCGGCAGGCACAGCCCTGGAATTCATGAAAAAAGGCGCTGAGAATCTTCATGTAGTAGACCTTGACGGCGCAAAAGACGGACGGCTTGCTAATTTTGAGGTCATAGAAAAAATAGTGAAAAGCACAGATCTGTTTGTGGAAGTAGGCGGAGGCATACGAGACGAAGACAGGATAAAGGGATATCTGGATATAGGAGTCGGAAGAGTGATTCTTGGGACTGCGGCCGTAAAAGACCGGGCATTTCTTGAGCGGATGGTGAGCGTATACGGTGATAAGATAGCTGTAGGAGTAGACGTTAAAGACGGATATGTTGCTGTGAATGGATGGAAAGAAGCAACGGACGAGAAGGGAATGGCGTTTTGCAGATATCTTCGCGACATCGGTGTTTCCACCGTCATATATACGGACATCTCAAAGGATGGCGGCCTTAATGGCACTAACATTGAAGTGTACAGAGAGTTGAGTGATATAAAGGGGCTTGATATCATAGCGTCAGGAGGAATAAGCTTCGAAGAAGAAATATCTGAGCTGAAAGATATTGTATCCGGAGCTATCCTGGGAAAGGCTATTTACAGCGGAACCCTTGACCTTGAGAGAGCAGTGAAGCTGGCAAGATGATTGCAGGAAGGTTGGAATATGATTACTAAACGAATTATACCGTGCCTTGATGTGAGGAACGGAAGAGTTGTAAAAGGTAAAAACTTTGAAGGCATACAGGATGTATCGGATCCTGTTGAAATGGCTGAATTCTACAATGCGGAAGGCGCCGATGAGCTGGTGTTTTACGATATTACGGCAAGCGTGGAAGAGAGAAGGCTGTTTACTGATATACTGACTAAAGTTGCTTCGAAGATATTCATACCTTTGACTGTGGGAGGCGGAATAAGTTCTCTTGATGACTTTGACAGAGTGTTGAAGTGCGGAGCAGATAAAGTGAGTGTGAACAGCGGGGCAATTAAAAACCCTGAACTTATAGAACAGGCGGCAAAGAAGTACGGGGATCAGTGCGTAGTGCTCAGCATGGATGTGAAGCGTGTCGACGGGAAATTCAGACTGTTTGCCAAAGGCGGCAGAGTCGATACCGGTATAGACGCAGTCGAGTGGGCTGTAAGCGGAGTCGAGCGCGGAGCCGGTGAGCTTGTGGTGAACAGCATAGATACTGACGGAGTCAAGGAGGGATTCGACCTGGAAATGCTTGATAAAATGGCTGCTTCGGTCAATGTTCCCATAATAGCTTCAGGAGGCGCAGGGAAAATGGAGGATTTTTCTGAGCTGTTTCGGCATGATGGAATAGATGCAGGTCTTGCGGCAAGTATCTTTCACTTTAAGGAGATCAGCATATCTGATTTGAAAAAATATCTGAGAAATGAAGGTATTGAAGTAAGATTGTAGAACGTGGAGGATTTGATATGGATGTGGAAAAACTCGTATTTGATGAAAAGGGTCTTATCCCTGCAATAGTGCAGGATTACTATACTAAAGAAGTGTTGACGGTTGCGTATATGAACAGAGAGGCGCTGGAAATAACTTTAGAAGAAGGATATACGTGCTTTTACAGCAGAAGCAGGAAAACTCTGTGGAGAAAAGGAGAAACCAGCGGCAATAACCAGAAGGTCGTGACTATAACTTCAGACTGTGACAGAGACGCTTTAGTTGTGGAGGTAATAAAAAACGGTCCTGCGTGTCATACAGGAAATGAGAGCTGTTTTTTCAATCTCGAATATGTGAATCCTGAAGAAACACCGTTCTCCTATAAAGGACTCTATGAGATGATAAAGGGTAGGAAGACTGAGCCGAAAGAGGGAAGCTATACTACATATCTGTTTGAAAAAGGTATGGATAAGATCTTAAAAAAGGTTGGCGAAGAATCCACGGAGGTTGTGATCGCAGGAGCGAAAGGCGATAAAGAAGAGTCCATATACGAAATCGCCGATCTGACATATCACTTAATGGTCATGATGGTGGAACAGGGAATAAAACTTGAAGATGTTACGGCGGAACTTGCCAAAAGACATGTGATAGATCACAAGGTAAAACAGGAAAGAATGAAATGATGATTTTTAAAAGCAGACGAGGGGAATGATTTTTTTAACCTCTCATAAAATGCAGGCTACAATTCTTCCACGAGGTGTATTCCGTCCATATTTTCTATGGTTTTGACAGCATCTTCCTGGACTGTGCCCTTTGGCAGTATGACTGATATATTGAAAGCAATGCTCCCCTCGCAGACGGGAGCTGCTTTTATTATATGGGATTCAAAGAAAGAAGAGCCGATGGAACGTATGTATTTCGTTACGTTTTTAAAATCTTCCAAAGTATCGACTTCTATGTAAAGATCAAGAACACGGGATCTCCTGTAGAAATAATTTTCGACTTTAGGCAGCAGAGAGAGACTTGCGAATATTATTACTGCCGCTATAATAGCGCCGGAATAGAATCCTATGCCGATAGCCAGGCCGAGACAGGCGGATGCCCACAGACCTGCGGCTGTAGTAAGTCCTTTTATCTTATATCGCCCTGTTACGAGTATAGTTCCTACGCCGAGAAAGCCTACGCCTGTTATTACCTGAGCGCCAAGTCTTGCAGGATCACTGGTGCCGAATTCTTCTACTATGAATTGATTTGTCATCATAGCGAGAGCTGCTCCCACACATACGAGTATATGTGTTCTGAAACCGGCAGGGTGTCTGTTGGAGCCTCTTTCAAGTCCGATGATGCCTCCGAATATAAGCGCGAGCAAAGTGCGCAAAGTTACTGAAAATATGTTTAAATCGTAAAAAAAATCCGGTAAAGCGAACATCGGTCATACCTCCGTGCAGGTGCTCAGTAATTTCATGTTCATTATAGCATAAGGAAAGAAGTTATGATATAATAAATGCCAAGATTGAGATTCGAAAGATTAAGGAGTTTAATATGGAGGCAAAATATAAACGAGTGCTGCTTAAGATAAGCGGTGAGGCTCTTGCCGGAGAAGATCACTTTGGTATCAATGAAGACATGCTCAAAAAGGTGGCGCTTGAAGTCAGAGAAGTCATCAAAATGGGCGTGCAGGTCGCAGTCGTTGTGGGAGGCGGCAATTTCTGGAGAGGAAGAACCAGCAAGAGCATGGACAGAGCGACTGCTGATTATATGGGTATGCTTGCTACTGTGATGAATGCTATGGCGCTGCAGGATGCTTTTGAAGCAGAGGGGATACCTACGAGAGTGCAGACTGCTATAGCGATGAGAGAAGTTGCAGAACCTTATATAAGGAGAAAAGCCATGAGTCATTTAGACCATGGAAAAGTGGTGATATTCGGAGCAGGAACAGGGAATCCTTTCTTTTCGACAGATACGACGGCGGCTTTGCGAGCGGCTGAAATAGATGCAGAGGTCATCTTGCTGGCAAAGAAAGTCGATGCCGTATATTCAGATGATCCTGAGACAAATCCTGATGCCGTAAGGTATGAATCTCTTACTCATAAGGAAGTGCTTGAAAAAGAGCTTAAAGTCATGGATTCCACGGCGGCATCGCTTTGCAGAGACAACAATATATCGATTCATGTGTTCGCTATCGCCGAAGAAGGAAACGTGATAAGGGCGGTATGCGGAGAAAAAATTGGAACAATTATCAGATAGGATCTGGAGGTAAAAAATGAGTGATTTTAATATGGATGGATTAAATGAAAAAATAGAAAAAAGCCTTAGCGTTCTTAAGGAAGAAATGGGAACAGTAAGAGCAGGACGCGCAAACGCAGCGCTTGTTGATAAAGTGGTCGTTGAGTATTACGGAACTCCTACACCGCTTAAAGCTTTAGCAAACATATCTGTTCCGGAGCCGAGGACACTCCTCATATCTCCTTTCGATCCTAAGAGTATTCCGGAGATAGAAAAGGCTATAAATGCTGCAAACATCGGAATAAATCCGGCAAATGACGGTAAAGTAGTGAGACTTCAGATACCGCAGGTAACCGAGGAAAGAAGAAAAGAGCTGACTAAGGTAGTAAAGAAACTCGGCGAGGACACTAAAGTGGCGGTAAGAAATCTCAGAAGAGATGCCAACGACAAAGTGAAGAAAATGGAAAAAGCAGGGGATTTCACCGAAGACGACGTAAAGGGAACTCTTGACGATATACAGAAGCTGACGGACAAAGCGGTAAAAGATATAGATGATATCGTGGCAGCGAAAGAAAAGGAAATCTTGGAAGTTTAATTTTGATAGAGAAGATGGTGATAGATGTGGCCTCAGGTCACATCTATTTATAAGATACGGAGAATTGTTATGCTCAATAAAGACAGGATGCCGGTTCATGTTGCCATAATAATGGACGGCAACGGAAGGTGGGCAAAAAAAAGAGGTCTTCCGAGACTTGCAGGACATAATGCAGGGATGAAGGCTATGAAAAAAATAGTGGATCATTCGGATAAACTTGGTATCAAATACCTTACGGTCTATGCTTTTTCAACGGAGAACTGGAAACGTTCATCTCTTGAGGTGTCAGGTATTTTCAAGCTGCTCGTTACTTATGTGAACAGTGATTTAAAGGAACTGATAGATAACAATGTGAAGGTGAAAATACTGGGAGATTACAGCACACTTCCTGCTGATGCGGTAAGAAGTCTTGAAAAAACTCTTGCATCTACAGAGAAAAATACGGGACTTCAATTCAATATAGCCCTTAATTACGGCGGACGTGACGAGATAAGAAAGGCTGCGGTCGCAATAGGCAAAAAGATAGAAGAGGGAGAAATAAGGGCAGAGGACATAACCGAGGAGATGATCGGAAGCGAACTTTATACGGGAGAATATAAGGCTGATACTCCCGACCCTGAGCTTATAATAAGGACCAGCGGAGAGCTTAGGCTTTCCAATTTCCTGCTGTGGCAGAGCGCTTACAGTGAAATGGTCTTTTCGGATGTTCTGTGGCCGGATTTCACACCTGAACAATACGAAAAAGCTATAGAAGATTATCAGAGCAGGGAAAGACGTTTTGGAGGAAGATAGGATATGAAGACGAGGATATTTTCAGGACTCATCATGCTGCCGCTTTTGGTCATACTGTATTTTGGCGGATATGTGCTGCTGGCAGCGTGCTTTGTAATAGGCATTATGGGAGTCAAAGAGTTTTACGGCGGTTTTGAAAAAATGGGCGTAAAACCTAATTTTGCCGTGGCTGTCGCAGCGGCTGCAGGTCTTTACCTCATAAATATATTCACTGAAAAATATGAATGGTATATGCTTTGGTTTTTCGGAGTTGTGCTGGTCAGCCTGCTTTATCTGTTCAATATAGAAAAAAGGGAACTGTCTGATGCAATGGCGACGATAACAGGGATTTTTTATGTAGTGTTCTTTTCATTTCATGTCACTCTTGTGGACCAGGCAGGCCCTTACGGACTCATGATATGGCTGATCGTGATAACAGCATTCGGGACCGATATAATGGCGTATTTTTCCGGGTATTTCCTGGGAAAACACAAGCTTTGCCCTAAGATAAGTCCGAAAAAAACCATCGAAGGATCCATAGGCGGCACCATAGGAAGCATAGTGCTCAGCGGTCTGTTCGGATACTTTTTCATGCCGGATATGATAATACATTGTCTTGTCATAGGCCTGCTCGGAGGAATAGTATCCCAGTTTGGAGATCTTACCGCGTCCATATTCAAAAGAAAGATGGGCATAAAAGATTACGGAAATTTAATACCGGGACATGGAGGAATACTGGACAGGTTTGACAGCGTATTATTTACAGGTCCAATGGTATATTATTATATAACTCTCGTTATAGGATATATGCCTTAGAAGCGGGAGGTTTCAGCATATGAAAAAAATATCAATACTGGGGAGCACCGGCTCTATAGGCAGGCAGGCTCTCGATGTGATAGAAAAAAACGAGGATAAGTTCAAAGTTTCTGCGCTTTCGTGTGCCGAGAGCGTGGAATTGCTGTGCAGACAGATAGAGAAATTTCATCCTTATGCCGTTGCGGTAAAAAATGAAAGCGATGCGAAGATGCTGTCGGAAAAATATAAAGGGATCGAGGCCTTTCATGGAAATGAAGGGCTTGTTGCCATAGCTTCAATGCAGGATTGCGATATGGTGCTCAATTCTCTCATGGGGATGAGAGGACTTGCGCCGACGCTGGCAGCTGTTGAAAGCGGGAAAGACATCGCTTTTGCAAACAAAGAGACTCTTGTGGCAGGAGGCGAGATCGTCATGGCTGCTGTAAAGAGGAAGAATGTAAGGCTCCTTCCTGTAGACAGTGAGCACAGCGCGATATTTCAGAGCCTTCAGGGAAAGCAAAATGAGATCAAAAGGATAATACTGACTGCATCGGGAGGCCCTTTCAGGGGATACAGCTTAGAGCAGCTTGAGAATGTGACTTTAAAGCAGGCGCTGGATCATCCCAACTGGTCTATGGGAAGCAAGATAACGATAGATTCAGCGACACTTATGAATAAAGGACTTGAGGTCATAGAGGCAAAATGGCTTTTCGATGTTCCTTTTGATAAGGTAGAGGTGGTCGTACATCCGCAGAGTGTGCTTCATTCGGCTGTGGAATATATGGATTCATCGGTTATAGGACAGATGGGCAACCCCGATATGAGGATACCTATAGCTTATGCGTTTTCGTATCCTGAAAGACTGGATATGTCTTCAGCGGTTGAAAGCCTTGACTTTTTCAGCCTTAAAGAGAATGGTCCCATTGCTGTTGATAGTGGAGCCGATAACTGCATCACCAACTGATTTTTCCACAGGCAAGCTTTCACCTGTCACCATCGACTCATCAATGGTCGTACTTCCTTCTACAATCGTCCCATCAACCGCAATCTTTTCCCCAGGACGGACCCGAATCAAGTCATCAATTTGGATATCTTCTGCCGCCACCTCGACATAGTTCCCATCACGGAGAACTTGAGCCGTTTTTGCCTGCAAATCCAACAACTTTTCCACAGCCTCGGAGGCATTGTTACGCATCCGTTCCTCAAAGACTTGTCCTAAGAGGATAAAGAAGATGATAAAACCCGCAGCCTCAAAGTATACTGGCTGACCAGTAAAAAGGGCAAATACACTATAGACATAGGCTACCAGGGTTCCAAGAGCTACCAAGGTATCCATATTGGAATGGTGCTTCTTAAATGAGGCCCAGGCACTCTTGATAAAAGGAACTCCTGCTACCAACATGATCGGCGTTGTCGCTAGAAAAGTCCCCCAGCGACTGACTGGATGGGATACAAATCCTGCCATCATCCCGATCATCAAGATCAATAAAGGAAGAGTAAAGATACTAGTAATCCGAAAGCGACCCAGTAAACCTAAGACACGACGGCGTTTTTCCACAACCGTGTAGGAACCCTTTTGCATCTTCATTCCACATGAAAACTCGAAGTCCCCTGTTTCTGTCGGGGTAAAGGATATCACCTTATCCACACCGACTTCCAAAGGCTCTAAAATCCCCTGATCTTCAAACAAAATTTCCTTGTAACAGCCGGAAGGATTGACCCGATGGAAGGTGATTTCAGCAGGGATCCCTTTTTGAAGTTGAAATTCTTTGGGACTATAGCCCTTTTCTGCTGTAATACGGATCTTTTGCACTCCGTTTTCCACAACTGCTTTTTGTTTTTCTACCATACCTACTCCTTTATTCCACAATCATTTGACCATGCATCATGTTCATTCCACATGAATACCCATATTCGCCCGCTTTTTCTGGCGTAATTTCAATGACATGTTTTTCACCTAAAGGCAAATCTTCATGAACGCCAAAATCTGGAAAGATCACTTGAGCCAGACATGAAGATGGATCCTTGCGATTAAAGATGATCCGGGCTGGAACATTTTTTTTCAGGACAATGGTTTCAGGCGAATAGCCCCCCATGACTTCGACTTCAATTTCTTGATAACCTGATTTCTGACG
>UQNP01000048.1 GCA_900542385.1 uncultured Eubacterium sp. | reverse complement strand
TTTTCTCACCTGATCATCAAGATAATCCATATAGGCTTTTCCCGATGTCGTGACTCCGTTTATCGTACATTTTTCAAACTGTCCGTTTTCATCGACAGGAATACATCCATGATACAGAAGATTTCCGTTTATCACGGTATAGAGCGCACCGTGACTGTATAAAAACCTTATATGAGTCTGAAGCTTTTCGCTCTGGAGGAAAGATGCTTCCAGCGCTTTCAGCACATCCTTTTCCTCAGGAGTCAGCTCATAAGGATTTTGCGGATCTATCGTAGGGAAGTTTGTATCTCTCAGCGGATATTCACCGTCTCTGAGCTTTACAGTCCCTTTCTCAAAGTCTATTTTATCAAGGAGAAGTCTGTTCTCAAGGCCGTATTCAGGATGAGCCATTATCCTCTGGCCTTCCACCTTGAACTGACATATCGCTATAGCTTTATTCATTCTTGCTGCAAGCAGATCATCTACCGGATCGAATTTGTTTTCATCAAGTCTCTTAGGCTTAAAGAATTTACAGTCATCATCGCCGTATACATTCTCGGCCATTATCGCGAGAGGTCTTAAGTTTATGCCGTATCCGATCTCCAGCATATCGAAATTGTTATAGCTGATATTCATTCTGAGCACATTGGTTATACATGCCCAGTTGCCCGTAGCGGCTCCCATCCATACTATATCATGGTTTCCCCACTGAAAATCAACATCGTGATAGTTCATCAGAAAATCCATTATCATATCAGGATGAGCACCTCTGTCCCATATATCTCCTATGATATGCAGTCTGTCTACAGCAAGGGAGCTGATCACATTTGTCATCTCTTCGATAAATTCTTCAGCCACCCCACACTCTACGATAGAATTTATTATCTGTCCATAATAATTCCCCTTGTTCTCCTCGTCATCTGCATGAAGAAGTTCGTCTATAATGTACGCGTATTCTTTAGGAAGGCGTTTTCTGACTTTAGAACGTGTATATTTCGTTGACACTGATTTGCATATAAGTACTAACTGAAGTATCGATTCTTTACACCATTTGTCAAAATCGATGTCACTCTTCTTTCTTCTCTTGATCTCTGCTTCTGCATTGTATACAAGAGATGCCAGCGCATCCCTTTCATCGCGTGTAAGGTCCGGACCGAAGATCTCTTCTATCTTCGATCTTACAACTCCCGAAGCGCTTTTCATCATATGTATAAAGGCTTCATGTTCTCCGTGAAGATCGCTGAAGAAATACTCCGTTCCCTTCGGAAGAGAAAGTATCGCGCTTAAGTTCACGATCTCTTCCGTAGCTGATTTTACGTCTGGATACTTTTTAGCAAGATGCTTGAGCAAATTTCTGTCTACCAATGCTCCGTCCTCCTTATTTACTGTTCCTCTTACGTTTCACTCAATTTTATTCTGACATTCCCTTTATAGCGCTCAGATCATACGGCGTATTCTGATAAACGTAATAATTTAGCCAGTTTGAAAACAGAAGGCTTGCGTGACTTCTCCATCTGAACATGATCTCGTCATCCGGATCGTCATTTCTGAAATAATTTTCAGGAACAGCAGTATCCAGTCCCTTTCCCGCGTCTCTTCTGTACTCTCCGGCAAGCGTTCCCTTATCGTATTCCTGGTGTCCCATTACGAATATCTGTCTGCCGTTTTCAGTGGATATGATGTGAGGGCCTACCTCCCTGGAATCCGCAAGTATCCTGAGCGCAGGCTCTTTTTCTATATCTTCGCGTCTTACTTCCGTATACCGTGAATGCGGAGCATAAAATATCTCATCAAATCCTCTCACAAGCGGGTTATGAGGCCTGAGTACTCTGTGTTCAAACACTCCGAACACCTTTTTGTCCAGTATATGCTTGTCTATACCGTAATGATAGTAAAGAGCAGCCTGCGCACCCCAGCATATAAACATGCTGCTGTACACTTTCTTTTTGGCAAATTCGAATATTTCACAAAGCTCCTTCCAGTAGTCCACTTCTTCATAAGGCAGCTTTTCCACTGGGGCTCCGGTAAGTATCATACCGTCAAAATATTCATCCTTTATCTCATCTATCGTTTTGTAGAAAGAATCCATATGCTCCTGAGAAATATGGGTTGATTCATGAGATCCCATTGTAACAAGAGTCATTTCCACCTGCAGAGGGCTGTTTGACAGCACTCTTGCAAGCTGGGTCTCCGTAGCGATCTTAGTCGGCATAAGGTTCACAATAACTATCTTTAAAGGACGTATATCCTGAGTTGTGGACCTGCCCACCTCCATAGTAAATATATTTTCACTCTGCAGCGTTTCCGATGCAGGAAGTTCGTTAGGTATTATCAAAGGCATTTGATTTCAGCGTTCCTTTCTATCTTAAAGCCTGCTCTATGTCCGCAATGAGATCTTCCGCGTCTTCAAGTCCGCAGGAAAATCTCACAAGATCCGGACTTACTCCGGCGGCTGCAAGCTCTTCATCGTTCATCTGTCTGTGAGTAGCGCTTGCCGGATGGAGGCAGCACGTTCTTGCATCAGCCACGTGAGTTTCTATGGCTGCGACCTTCAGTTTGTGCATAAAGTCTTCTGCCGCTTCTCTTCCCCCTTTGACTCCAAAGCTTACAACTCCGCATGAGCCGTCAGGAAGATATTTCTGAGCAAGCTGGTAATCATCGTCATCCTTAAGTCCGCAGTATTTTACCCAGGATATTTTATCGTGGTTTTTCAGATATTCCGCAACAGCCATGCCGTTTTCTGCATGTCTCTTCATCCTGACATGTAGGCTCTCAAGTCCCAGATTGAGCAGGAAAGCATTCTGCGGAGACTGTATGGAGCCGAAGTCTCTCATAAGCTGAGCTGTTGCCTTCGTTATAAAGGCACCTTCCAATCCGAATCTATCAGTGTATGTTACACCGTGATAGCTTTCATCCGGCTCACATAACCCCGGGAATTTATC
Organism: uncultured Eubacterium sp.; assembly: GCA_900542385.1. Lineage (GTDB taxonomy): Bacteria > Bacillota > Clostridia > Peptostreptococcales > Anaerovoracaceae > Lentihominibacter > Lentihominibacter excrementavium. The sequence continues at coordinate 8,512 of UQNP01000048.1, read as the reverse complement.
CGCGTGAGCGGTCCAGTCAAATTTGCCTGAATCGACTATACATCCTCCCACTCCTGCGCCATGGCCATCCATATATTTTGTCGTCGAATGAGTAACTATATCCGCTCCGAATTCAAAAGGTCTGCAATGCACCGGAGTCGCAAAAGTATTATCTATTATAAGAGGCACTCCATGCGCATGAGCCGCTTCAGCAAAAGTTTCTATATCAAGCACAGTAAGTGCCGGATTTGCTATAGTTTCTCCGAATACCGCCTTAGTGTTAGGCTTAAATGCTGCATCCAGTTCCTCCCTCGTTGCATGAGGGGAAACAAAAGTGAATTCCACACCCATCCTTTTCATCGTTACTGCAAAGAGATTATACGTTCCTCCGTATATAGCAGAGGAAGCAACCACGTGATCCCCGCAGGAAGCTATATTGAATACCGCGTAAAAATTCGCAGCCTGTCCTGATGATGTGAGCATGGCAGCGCTTCCGCCTTCAAGCGACGCTATCTTAGCAGCAACATAATCGTTTGTAGGATTCTGCAGTCTCGTATAAAAATACCCTGAAGCTTCCAAATCGAACAGCTTTCCCATATCCTGACTTGTATCGTATTTAAAAGTCGTGCTCTGCACTATAGGTATCTGTCTTGGCTCTCCGTTTCCCGGTCTGTATCCGTCCTGTACACATTTAGTTCCTATTCCCATTTCGCATCCTTTCTTAAATAACTATATCCCATTTCTTCATTCTCAAAATGTCTTTTTAAAAATAAATATGTAACTTATATTACACTATTTTACAATAGAATTCAAATACTCTTCTCTTCCCGAAACGTATAGATTGTTTCCACTGCTGTCAAGCACCACAGTCAGAGGCATATTATCAACATATATTTTTCTCACCGCTTCAGCTCCCAGATCTTCAAAAGCTATTATCTCTGATCTGACTATGTGTTTTGCCATCAGCGCTCCTGCTCCGCCTATTGCTGCAAGATAAACTGCTCCATTTCTTTTGGCTGCTTCTACAACTTCCTCAGAGCGCTGTCCCTTTCCAATCATTATGCTCTGTCCCAGATCCAAAAGCATCGGTGCGTACGCATCCATCCTGTAGCTGGTGGTCGGACCTGCCGACCCGATAGGATATCCTTCTTTTGCAGGAGTGGGACCAACGTAATAAACTGCTGAATCTTTTATATCAAAAGGCGGTTTTTCTCCTCTTTCGATCATTTCAGTTATACGTTTGTGAGCCGCATCTCTTGCGGTATACATTATTCCCGTAAGATAGACTTGATCGCCTGCTTTCAGATTTTTAAGTTTTTCTTTATAAAACGGACTTTCCAGTATATGTTTCATTACAACACCGCCTCCTTATGCCTGCTGACATGGCAGTTGATATTCACAGCTACGGGAAGACCGGCTATATGCGTAGGTGCTGTGATTATTTTTACTGCCAAGGCTGTTGTCCTGCCCCCGAATCCCTGAGGCCCTATGCCTAATGAATTTATCTTTTCAAGCAGCTCCTTTTCCATATCCGAATAATAGGGATCGCTGTTTGCCTCATCCATCGGTTTAAGCAATGCCTTCTTTGCCATCAGAGCCGCTTTATCAAAGGTCCCTCCTATTCCTACACCCACAACTATAGGCGGACATGGGTTTGCTCCCGCAAGACTGCACGTTTCTATTACAAAATCTTTCACACCCTGTTCTCCTGCCGAAGGCGGCAGCATTTTTATCCTGCTCATATTTTCAGAGCCGAATCCCTTTGGCGCAACTGTTATTTTCACATTTTCCCCATCAACAATATCAACATTGAGATATGCAGGAGTATTGTCTCTTGTATTGATCCTGCGAAGCGGATCTTCCACTATGGATTTTCTCAAATATCCCTTCTCATATCCTCTCTTTACACCTCTGTCTACAGCTTCTTTCAGGCTGCCTCCTGTAAGATGCACATCCTGTCCTATCTCAAGAAACACGCATGCCATTCCCGTATCCTGACAAAGAGGAAATACTCCTTCCTCAGCGATCTTTATATTCTCACCTATATCGCCAAGTAAATTTTTTGCCACCGGCCAGCTTTCCTCTGACATTTTCTCCACAATACAATTCTTTACATCTGTCCCGAGAAAGTGATTTGCTTCGATACACATCTCTGCGATTTTCTCTTCGATGAGTTCAACACTTATTTCACGCATCACATCTACCTTTCCTGAAAATCCCTGTCAATTTCTTCAAGAGCTTTTTTTATAATGCCTTTCACATCAGCTCCTACTACATCAAGGAACTCAGCTTTATAACAAACAGTATCTTTTATACCGTAAAAAGTCTTGCATAACGCGTCAACATATTCAAACCCGTAGTTGGCGTCTCCTATCGGGCCTCCTGCAGTGGTAATATATATGAGCTTGTCAGCACTGCAAAGGCCTTCAGGTATGCCTTCCTGCGTGTAATGGAAAGTAAGTCCCTGTACAGTCACAGCTTCAAAATAGGATTTTACCATAGCCGGAAACGACATATCCCAGTACGGTGCTGCCACTACGATCTTATCGGCCTGCGCAAACTGCTTAGCATATTTAAATATCTCATGAGAGAAATTTTTTTCTTTTACGTACATATCTCTAAGCTGAAGAGATTTCAAATTGAGCGGCAAAATTTCTTCCTTTTCCAGATCTGTTACCGTGATCTCTCCGTCAAGCTTATCCAGTACATGCTGAGCCAGAACATATGTCCTTGATTCAGGTCTTACACATGCATTTACAAATAAAATCTTTTCCATAGTAAAACAGTCCTCCTCGTTATCGATATCTACAATTGCTATTATACACCATCTATCACGCATAGTTTAAGATTTTCATCATAAACTTGTACAAATACATTTCAGGAGGGCCATATGAAACACAGACGATCCTTTTCTTTCCTAAAAAAATCCAGAATATACAGATTCTCAGATATCGCATACCTCATTTTTTCTTCTGCTGTACGCTTTTTTTCAGCGCCCTATGTTAAGATCATCGTTCTGATAACAGCTGCCGTATGTATCCTGATGATACCTGTGCCGTATTTGATAACTAAGATTATTCCCGGCGACAGCATACAAAAAAGCAATGATCCAAATAATACATCTTTTGAACTCACTGATACACCTGAAAGCATATCTGTATACAGATGCGATTCAAAAAAAACTGAATCTGTTGATTTTGAAGAATATATCAAAGGTGTTGTATCCGGCGAAATGCCTTCAACTTTTCATATACAAGCTCTGAAAGCTCAGGCAGTGGCAGCTCGTACATATTCTCTGGCACGCGTTATACGCGCAGAGAAAAACGGTAATCCCAAAGCTCACCCCGACGCCCCTCTCTGCGACAGTACCCATTGCCAGGTCTACAGGAGTCCCTCTGAGCTCAAAGACTTAAAAGGGGAAAAATGGATGGAGGACGGATGGAATAAAATATCAAAAGCAGTTGACGATACAGAAGGTGAGCTTTTATACTACGACGGTAATCTCGTAGAGCAGGCGCTGTTTCACTCGTCAAGCGGCGGAAAAACCGAAAACTCCGAAGATGTTTTTGCCTCTGCCGTTCCTTATCTCGTCAGCGTTGAAAGTCCCTACGAAGATGAAGCAACTCATAAAAACGAAAAGAATTCATTTTCAATCGATGAATTTTCCTCTAAAATAAAAAAGGCCTGTCCATCTATAGATTTTGGCAGCATAACTTCATCAAACATCAGAATCATAAGCCGAAGCAGCGGCGGCAGAGTGGAAAAAATGCAGATCGGAAACGGCGTCATTGAGGGCCGGAACGTTCGGGAAGCCCTTGGCCTGCCTTCTGCAAACTTCGAAATAAAGACGACAGATGATACTATAACTTTCACCTCAAATGGATCCGGTCACGGCGTCGGAATGAGCCAATACGGAGCCAACGGTATGGCAAAAGAAGGATATGACTACAAAAAAATACTGTCCCACTACTACAGCGGGACAGAAGTGCATTGAACTATTTAAGCTTTTCTCCATCCTTGAAGGCGTTGCCTGCTTTTTCTCCTATTTTCAAATATGCACTGTTTGGTGCATCGTATATTATAGGCTCAAATTTGGAAGGATCTATCTGACCGTTTTCTCCTATTATACTTTCATCAGCATTTATATTTACTATTTCACCCACCATTCTGTGAGTGTCTTCATCATAGCTTATCAGTTTGCAGTCAAGTGCCATAGGGAGCTCCTCAATGATCGGTGCATCTACAAATTCAGATTTCTGAGTATGAAGTCCCGCTCTTTCCAACTTATCGGGAACATCATTGGCCGATACTATGCCTACATAGTCACATTCCGTAACGTGAGCAGCATCAGCGATACTTACGGTAAAAGCACCCTTTTTCAAAATATTTTTTACGGTCTTATGTCCCGGACTGAGGCACATGGATATCTCAGCATTTCCGCTTATACCTCCCCATGCGGCGTTCATAGCGTCTGCAACTCCGTCTTCACCGTATGCTGCAACGATAAGTACAGGCTCCGGATAAAGCCATGATTTCGCTCCGAAATTTTTTCTCATAACTTTGATTCCTCCTATCCTATTATTCTTTTCATTATTATACCCTGACAATTTGTCAATAAAGTGAAAACAGGAGTCCGTATCACACGAACTCCTGTATACAACACTATTTTTTTCCTCCGCATCCGCAGCCGCATCCGGAATCAGACTCTCCGGCTCTGTTTGATACAGCATGGGCACAGCATCCGCTGTCAGGACATCCTATACATTTAACGCCCCTCTTCTTTTCTTTTATTATATGTCTCAGCGATGCGCCGACTGCGAGCAATATTATAGCTGCTGCAATTATATTTGTGATCATGCGGAAACGCCTCCTTTTCCATGAAGCGAATATTCTTTTTCAAAGTTTCTGTTCGATCTGTATCCTATCATAACAACAACTCCTGCCATAACAAGCACAGCTATCAATCCAGGTATGAATCCTGCTCCAAAAGATCCTTCCGTAACAAGAGTACCTATCTGATATACTAAAAATGCCACCGTATATCCTGTAGAGAACTGGAATCCTATAGCGCCCCACAGCCATTTTGCACTCTTCATCTCTGAATTCATTGCACCAAGCGCCGCAAAGCAAGGCGGTGTAAAGAGATTGAACATAAGGTATGCAAGCGCCGACACTGAAGTAAGTCCCAGCGTAAGTGCAACTTCATTTGCTCCTCCGGTCAATGCCAGCTCATCCGTATCTATGAAATTAGTTATGGAGTATACTACTGCGAGAGTTCCCACAACATTTTCTTTAGCGATGAATCCTGTTATCGCCGCTGCCGCCAGCTGCCATGTGCCAAATCCAAGAGGAATGAGAAGTACAGCAAACGGCGAGGATATAGATGCCAGTATTGATGTATCCGCCGCATTTTCCGCAACAGGCTGGAATTGCCAGTTGAATGTCTGCATAAGCTGTACTACGCAGTTGCAGACGAGTATTATCGTAGCGGCCTTCTTTATATAGGCCTTTGCTCTCTCGAACATCGAAAAACAAGCTCTTTTCAGACTTGGCGCCTTATATGTAGGAAGCTCCATGATGAAGAAAGATTTCCTGTACTTGTATCCTGTTATCCATTTTATTATAAGCGCTCCCAGGAATATTAGCAATATGCCTGTGAAATACATTGCAGCACTTACCCATGCCGAGCCACTGAAGAAAGCACTTGCAAACAATGCTATCACCGGTATTTTAGCTCCGCAAGGTATGAAGGTGGTAAGCATGGTACTTGCTCTTCTTTCCCTTTCATCGCGGATCGTTCGGCACGCCATGATTCCCGGTATCCCGCATCCTGTTCCGATTATTATAGGTATTATAGCTTTTCCTGACAATCCTACTCTCTTGAATATAGGATCCATCACTACGCTTACACGAGCCATGTATCCGCAGTCTTCAAGGAGTGCAATAAGGAAATACATCACCATTACGAGCGGCAAAAATCCTACCACCGCGCCTACACCTCCGACTATACCGTCTGCAAGTATTGCCTGCAGTATAGGTGCTGCATTTTCAAGCTGTGCCGATACCCATCCCTGGAAAGTCTCTATCCATCCTACCAGCCAGTCGGCGATAAGAGGTCCGAACCATGACTGAGATATCCAGAAAACAGCCCACATTACAAGAGCAAATATCACTATGCCTGCAACTTTATTAGTAAGCACGGCATCTATTTTGTCCTGTGAATTTCTTTCCCTGGTCAGTACCTGCCTTGTCTCTACTTCCTTTACTATTTTATTTACAAAATCAAATCGCTTCCTGTCCTCTGCCTCTACAGCTTTTTTATCGTGAAGGTTGATCTCTGCCTGAAGATACGGAGCTTTCTGCTTTCTGCCGCTGAGCTCTACCGCAGACTTCACGACCTCCTTGAGACCGTTATCGCTTCCCGATGATGTCGATATCGTCCTTATGACCGGGCAGTTTAACTTTTTCGACAAAGTTTCCGTATCTATTTTCGTATTCTGTTTTTCATTTATATCACTTTTATTTAACGCCACTACGACCGGTATTCCCAATTCCAGAAGCTGAGTTGTAAAAAACAGACTCCTGCTGAGATTAGTAGCATCCACTATGTTTATTATAACATCAGGATTTTCATCTCGCACGTAACCACTGGTGATACTTTCTTCCGGCGTGAAAGGAGACATCGAATATGCTCCCGGAAGATCGACTGCAATAAGCGCCTCTGTGGAATCATAGTATTCTTTTTTTATAGGACTCTCCTTTTTGCCTATGGTAACTCCGGCCCAGTTACCTACTCTTTCATTTTCTCCCGTAAGCGAATTGTACATAGTAGTCTTACCACTGTTGGGATTGCCGGCAAAAGCAATTCTCATGTTACATCCTCCTGTCTATATAATAATAAATAAGTCCGTCTGTAGTTATCCTCAACTAACCTGTACTCCTTAAAAATAGTGACCTTCGTCACTATTCAAATCAGTTTTATATTAAGATCGATTCGGCTATGCCGTCATCTATATTGTATCTTCCATCCTTTATCGATACGACACATCCTCCCTTTATATGGGAAATGACCGTTATTGGCTCACCGCTGTAACACCCTAAAGTGAACAGAAAAGATTTGAGCTCCTCGTCATCACTTGAAATATCTTTAACTATATACGTTTCTCCTGTTTTAGCTTCACTTAAATTCATATCTGTCTCCTATGCTAAGCAAACGAAAGCGCTTTATTTTATCACGCCTTAATGCGGTTAGCTTTTTCTAACTACGCTTACATTCTAACATAAACAAAATACTTGTCAACTGTTTTTACATTTTTTTGATGTTAAAAATCATAAAAAAGAGCTGTGAAAAATTCTTCACAGCCCTTCTCTTCAATAATCATGCAATTTATATATCAATCCTCGACACGCATTATATTCGCGCCCAGCTTTTTGAGTTTATTCACGAAATTTTCATATCCTCTGTCCACATGATATATCTGAGATATCTCCGTAATGCCGTCAGCGATAAGTCCCGTGAGAACTACTGCCGCTCCTGCTCTCAGATCTGTTGCAACCACCTGTGCCCCCTGTAAGTTCTTACCTCCCGGTATTATCGCACAGTTACCGTCTATTTTTATATTTGCTCCCATTCTGTTGAATTCACCTACATGCATAAATCTGTTTTCAAATACAGTTTCTATGACTACGCTTGGACCTTTGGCAACGGTAAGTAAAGCCATGAACGGCGACTGCAGATCCGTCGGAAATCCTGGATAGGGCAGCGTCTTTATATCCGTGGATACAAGAGGATTGACATCTCCCTGCACCAAAACACCCTCGTCAACGGGAGTGATCACAGCTCCGCACTCTCTAAGCTTTGCAATGACAGCTTTGAGGTGATCCGGTACTACATTTTTTACCAGCACGTTTCCTCCTGTCATAACTGCTCCCACCATAAAGGTTCCAGCTTCTATCCTATCCGGAATAACGTTATGATTTACGCCTTTGAGTTTTTCTACGCCCTCTATCTTTATAGTATCTGTTCCGACGCCCTTGATCTTTGCCCCCATTTTATTCAAAAAATTCGCCAAATCGACTATTTCAGGCTCCTGCGCAGCATTTTCAAGTATCGTAGTACCTTCCGCCAAAGATGCCGCCATTATTATTACTTCTGTCGCTCCTACGCTTGGGAAATCCAGGTATATAGTATTTCCTTTAAGTTTATCAGCTCTGGCATCCACTATTCCCCTTGCAAGCTGATTTTCATCTACGACTGCGCCGAGAGCTTTCAGACCTTTCAGATGAAGCTCTACAGGTCTCTTCCCTATCGCACATCCTCCAGGAAGGGGTATCACTCCTCTGCCTGTTCTGATCAGCAAGGCTCCCAGTACAAGTATCGATGCTCTCATCATTTTCACAAGATCATAAGGAGCTTCACAGCTGAGATCCGATCCGGCTGTTATATCTACGGTTTTTCCCTCGGGATCTTTCTCAACATGTGCACCCAGACGTTCGAGAAGTTTGCACATAACATCCACATCACTAAGCTGCG
>UQNP01000047.1 GCA_900542385.1 uncultured Eubacterium sp. | reverse complement strand
CCGGATTCTATGTCAGCCTTGTAGAATGGATACATATACTGGTCAACACGGCCGATCGACATACCTGTCTGGTTTTCTTCTACCGGCAGCAGTGATTCTATTGTCCATACCGCCTGTATAGCTTCCCAGAAAGTTTCCGGCTTGTGAGCAGGAACTTTTGCATTTACCTCTGAGATCTTCAGCAGTTCTTCTTTTCTCTTCGGATCAGTTTCTTTTGCAGCAAGTTCTGCAGCGTACTGTGAAAGACGTCTTGCATAGATCATAACGCCTTCAGTAGTATCGATAACTGACTTATAGAAGTATATCTTATCCAGGTCATCAGGGTTTTCGTAGTCCAGCTGTGCAAGATGATCTTTTGCTTCCTGCTGAATGTCCAGCATACCCTTCTTCATCAGGATTACGTCATATCCAGGGTTGGAGTCTCCGCCTCCGTTGATAGCGTGATACGAACAGTCGGAAACAAATGATTCTCCGGAAAGCTCCCATACGCCTGCTTCACGATACTGGCTTTCGCAGTATTCGTCAACAGATTTGCCTTCCCAGAATGGGAACAGTTCTTCACGCATGATCCTCTTGTCTTCATCGGAAATGTAGAACGGATCCTGCGGGCGATCACCGATAGTATCGATCTCGTCTACCATCCATCTCCACGCAATATCAGGTGAAAATGCCCCTGCTCTCGGCGCCCCGTTAGGTGCACCTACGATCAGCTCGTTGTCCTGGATTACGAGAGGCGCCGTTTCGCAGCAATATTTGAAGCACTTAGCTCTCAGCTCGATTTTCGGCATTCCAGGATTTTCCTTTGTGATCTTCGTTACCGCGCGTGCTCTGTATGTAGTGATCGAAGGCACCTGCTTCAAGAAGTTTTCTTTCAGTTTTACAAGTCTCTCTGTAGGTCCCAAAGGCACTCCGTCTTCATCGACCTCCGTAGTTGCCGCTGCAATCGACGAATAATATTTAGGGTGATCACCGCATCCGGTCGTCGAATTTGCCGGCTGTGCCTGAGAAGGTGTGACTGTAGAAATATCATCTGAAACCGTTTCAAACATCTTCATCAGAGAGTTACGCTCTTCATCAGACATATTCTTCGTCGCTTCAGCGATCTTATTTGAAAATTCACGAATATCCAAATCTATTCCCTCTCTTTCATTTATATTTTAAAACATTAAGCTATAACTTACTTTATACTTGCCAGCGCTTCTTCAAGAAGTCTCTGGAGTCTCTTAAGACTATCGTCATCTCCTGAGCAGGCCGCCTTTTCCGCCGCCTGGTCCGCAGGAGTTCCCATCCCCAGATCTTCAATGCGCCTTACACCGTAACCGACTTTTCTTATATAGATTAGATTCATCGGAGACACGTTATCGGAAGTTATTCCCTTTCCGGCCGATCCGCTGCCCAGCGTCATAGCCGGGAAGAGATTCGTTGTGGCTCCCATGCTTCCATATACAGCCGGAGTATTGACTAACATTCTGCCTACAGGCTTCTTTATCGCAAACTGGTGTATCACTTCCGGATCGTTGGAATGTATTACCAATGTATGTCCGTGTCTCTCCGACAGGAGCAGCTCGATACATTTTTCGCATGCATGCATCCAGTCGTCTTCTATGAAATACGAAAGCACCGGACAGAGCTTCTCTTTGGAATAAGGATTGTTCTCCGTCACGTACTTCTGTTCTGCGATAAGCAGCTTTGTGTTTTCCGGAACAGGTATTTTCGCCCATTTTGCCAGATCTCTTGCTGTTTTACCCGCCAATTCCGGATTGGCACTTCCATCTTTAAAGTAGAACAGTTTCCCAAGCCTGTCAGCTTCTTCCTCAGTCATGAAATAAGCGCCATTGGCTTCAAACTCTCGCTTGACTTCAGAATCAATACAACTGTCTACCACTACCGACTGCTCCGCAGCCGATACGACTCCGTTGTCAAATGTCTTGCTGGCTATAATGTCTCTTACTGCCTGACGAATATCAGCAGTCCTTTCTATGAAGGCCGGTCCGTTTCCCGTTCCGCCGTATATCACCGGCTTGCCGGAACAGTACGCATCCTCCAGCATTCCCGGAACTCCGGTATTGAGGATCATAGCCGTTGCTTCATGATTCATAAGCTCCTTCGTTCCTGCCTTTGTAACGGTAGGAAGATAGGTAAGCGCACCTTCCGGAAGTCCGCAGCTTTCAGCGGCCTCGATCATAATATCCAGCACCTTGCAAATTGAATTATAAGCTCTCGGATGCGGCGAGAAAATGATAGCATTTCCCGACTTAACCGCGATAAGAGCCGAATACACAGTCGTAGAAACGGGACTTGTCGCCGGGCAAAGGCTTACTAAAACACCCATTGGCACGCCCACATCCATGATCTGCTTTTCCTGATCTGTGTTGATCACACCGACACATTTCATGCCTCTGATATGCGCCGGCAGATACTCGCACGCGAATCTGTTCTTTATGTATTTATCCTGCCATTTGCCGTAATCCGTTTCTTCAGCCGACATCACAGCCAGTTCTCTCGTATGATGAGAAACTCTCTCGGCCATGCACTCCACGATCTCATCCAGTTTTTCCTGAGAAAATGTCGCCAGCTTCTTATGTGCTTCCAAAGCATTTTCGGCCAAAATACGGGCTTCCTGGATCGATAGCAAATCGTTATCTATAATATTTACTTTCATTTGCATCTCTCCTTTTCTGTAAAATCAAGCTATACATCAGTCACTGTAAGGAAGCAGGTTTTCCAGCTTATACAGTCTCGTTATCTTCTGAAGCGCTTCGTGAGGTCTGGCAATAACTACAGAACTGTACGGCTCTGTTCCCATTTCCTGTACTGCCTTCACTCCCGCAGCCACTGCTGTCTTGCAGGCTCCTACATCACCTTCCACCAGTACGGAAATATATCCCGAGGCTGTGTTTTCAAAGCCTACCAGCTCTACGTCTGCTGCCTTGCACATTGCATCTGCCGCTTCGATAACGAATACGATTCCAAAGGTTTCAACTAAACCTAACGCTTCTGATCTTGCCATTTTTAGTATCCTCCTTTACAGTTCATCAACATCGTAAATCGAAACGATGTCCCCAATCGGTCTTATCGGACGCGGGATGACTTTCGTTGCAGTCAGTTTTCCGATAGCCTCCGCAGCCTCCGCACCAGCCTTGATAGAAGCTTTTACGGCAGCTACATCTCCTTTGATCATGATCGTCACCAGAGTCGAGCCTATATTTTCATAAGAGATCAGCTCTACATCTGCTGCTTTGAGCATCTTGTCACAAGCCTCGAGAGCCGGAACCATACCTACGGTCTCCAGCATTCCCAATGCTTCTTCTGCATAGTACCTCATGCTAAGATCTCCTTTCAAAATTGAAATTGACATATCCGCACCGATCCTTGCGAACACGATGCAGATGTTTTTACAATGCAGGGAATACCGTCAAAGCGATATTTCCTGCATTTCCACAAAGTCTGACGCCGAAATTGGATCTGCGAATCCAGCTTTGTTTTTTAAGCTTAAACACTTTACTATTTAATGTAGCTGTTGATCGTGTCGATTTCTTCCTGCGTTGCCTTGTAGTAGATTACCAGCTGTCCTTTGTCGTCCAGCTCATATCTGGTCTCATCGATAAGGCCGTTGGAGCAGGCAGTCATAAGTGCCTCATCCATTGCCTTATCCTTGAAAGCCTTAAAATTACCGTAGTCTGCACGCAGAGCATCCTGTACATCTGATCTGCATGCTTCCTTACCAGAGGTGAAATACTTTAATACTGAAAAGAATAATGGTCTCATGTCCTTACGCCTCCTTTGCACTTGCTTTCTGCTGCGAAATAGCCAGAACGAAGATACCGATTACCATGACAATAGCTCCAACCCAGCCCTGCCAAGGAATAGCATATCCGTCGACACCGAATACCAGTCCGCATATCACAAAACACCATACCGGACCCCAGAAAGCATATGTACCGTTACAGCCCATACCGAGAGCTGCGCCGCACATTGCTGCTCCTCTGTACCAGAACTTGAATGACCAAGATGCAAATATACCGCCGATGAGGAACAACCAAACAGATGGCATATCAGTGAGAGCCTGCCCTACCATCGAGATTCCGCTTCCGATTCCGTCTCCGCCGATCAGTGAGAGAATGGAAACGAGAACGATTCCGTTACCTATACCGGAAGTAACCTGACGGATAGTGATAGCTACTTCTGTATCTACCATTGCGCAGGCATATCCTCCCATAGCTCCTTCAATACCCCAGCCGAGGGCACATACGAAAGCTGCTGCGAATCCGATCAGCATAGTAGGGTCGAATCCATCGATGGACATTCCCGTGCTTCCTATCAGAGTTGCTGCTGCCAGGCATATAACTATACCAAGTACCATACCTTTTGAAAGCACCTGCTTGTAAACGATCCTGCCAATTATAGCACCCAGCGCAGCATTCAGTGATGCGATAGGAACGATGATGGAACCAGCAGTCTGCAAAGCCAGCGCATAAGCTGTCGATGCCAGAGGTCCTCCAATAAGAGCTACTGTTATCAGGATCCTTCCAGGCTTAGTCTTAAGAGTTCTGAAAAAGTCTCCCAGTCTTCCAAGTATAGCCGCCTGAACCAGCGTGTAAACGGCCGAACAAATATCGTTCGTCGCAGCGCCTATTGCACTGAGCGTGTAGGTAAGGGCAAACCCGGTTATTGCTCCGCCATACCATGTCTCCCATATGCCTGTCGCCATTCCCTGAGTCATGAATGCGGTGTATCCGCCATACAGGAATCCCGACATCAGTGCGATAAACAGTCCTTTTTTGCGATATGCTTTTTCCTGTGCGCGTTTCGCGTCCAGTGCGTTTGCGTACACAGTTGTTGAACTCTCGCTCATAAATACTCCTCCTTTAATTGCAAAAAATGAATAGATGATAACTTAGCTGACCGGTGCACCAATGGCTCCGTCCGCCGATCCCCTGAACTTTCTCAGCAGCAGCACGGACAGCACCGCCATAGCGGTTTGCGCTGCCGCAACAGAAAGCCATACACCCGTTACCCCCATGAGAGGCGGTAAAACGAATGTCGCCAATATCCCCATTAAAATCAGTTCCCCATATATAAGCGTGTAGGCATATTTATTCTTATCCATGGCATAAAACATCGATGTCATGACTCGTTCTACAGCCATAAATATCATACCCACAGCGAAATATGGCATCGCTAAAGCCACATCGGAAGCTCCATGAACTCCCATTCCGAAAAATGCCGCGAGAGGTTTGCTTCCCGCTATCAGCAGTACCGCCGAAACTATCGCCGTGATCTCTGCCATCATGAATGCCATCTTTCGCAATATCCTTACCTCTTCGCCTTTGCCGGCTCCGAAGTAACGGCTTATCAGAGGCTGCAATCCGTCTCCGACACCCTGTATAAGCATCTGTACTATATATGTAACATAGGATATTACTGCATAGCAGGCAGCAGCCGCATCTCCGCCGTACTTTATAGCGTTTCTGTTGACTATGATCAGTATCACGCTTCCGGCAAAGGTCAGTCCAAAAGGCGATACCGATACTGCCAGGATCTCCCGCAGCTTCTTCATATCCACGGCAACCTTCATATAACTTATAAATTTTTTCTTCTTTGCCAGGAACACGACGCTCGGTATTATGGAGCATCCCTGTCCTGTAACCGTAGCGACAGCCGCTCCCATCAGTCCCCATCCGAATATCGCGATGAAGAGCCAGTCCAGTATTACATTCACCATGAACCCTGTTATCATGGAAACCATGGCGATGTGAGCTCCGTCGTAATTTCTGACTATCGGAACAAGACCGCTTCCCACTATCTGAAACATCGTGCCGAAAATTATCCAGCGTATGTATTCTTCCCCCATAGTCAGCATCTCACCCGATGCACCGAACAGCATCAGTATCTGAGGGTAAAACGCATATATCAGGATCATCTCAATGATACTGGCCACAACCAGCAGCACGAAGGTTATACCCTGGTACATTTTTTGTTCTTCAAGTTCATTCTTTCCCTGAGAAATGGATATGAATATTGATCCGCCCATTCCCAGTGCCGTTCCGGTGGCCAGTATGAATGCTGTGATAGGATATGCCACGTTTATCGCGGCCAGTCCCGTCTCATTCAGATAATTCCCTACAAACCATCCGTCAACTATCGAATAGACTCCTGAAAAGGAAAACGCTATCATCGACGGAACGACAAACTTAAAAAACTCTCGCCTCAATGCTCCCTGCATTTTTTAACACTCACTCCAACTCTTAATGCAAATTCACTTCACCTTCAGATAATGGATCCAGATGACGAATTTCTTTCATGAAATGTGTTTTTTCTGTCTTTAACTTATCTTTACATTATCTTTATACTCTCGTACCGTCATTTTAAGCGATACTCTTATGAGGAATGTCAATTCCTAAATTCTTCAGCTTTTTGCTGAATATGTGAACACAATTTTTGAATTTTTTACATCAATTGGAAATTCTTCTCCTTTAAAAATCCGGTCCCATGTTTTCGCGATTTTTGTTGAAATTCCAACAAAAAACGAGATCATTCCGAATGTTTGTTCGAAACAATCTCGTGCTGCTCCGCAGTAGGTTGCATATTTAGACTTATAATTTCACTTTTTAAACATTCCTCCTAAGGGAATACTTGGATCACGCATATTTATCGTCCATCGCCTTAGCTTCTTCCCAAGGTAGCACGTCCCCATCTTCCTTTAGATATTCCAGAAGCTCCGCTACGCCTTCTCCTGTATAGGCACTGACGAAAAACACCTTTTCACACCCTGCCAGTCTTAGCCATTCAGCCGCCTGCTCCGGATCTGCAAGGCGATGCTCTATCTTAGTCACTATGCCGATCACCTCTCTGTTGCACATACACGTAACGTTGGGAGGATAAAGAGAATACGGCTCTATTGCACTCAGCAGCAGGCCGACTACATCCGCTTCATAAGAATAGAGAGCTAATGCTCCGCCCAGATTTTTAGTCTCAGCATATTCCCCCGGTGTGTCGATGATGACATCGTAATTATTGACATACTGCGTTTTATGATACGTTATCGTCTCTCCTTTGAGAGCCTGAGTAAGCGTAGTCTTTCCTGCCTCGCTCCTGCCCATGAAAATGATCTTCCTCATAAAGCTTACCTTCTCGTGATCTCACAGGCAGCGTAACCCAGGTCGTCTCTGAAATATCGTACGATCTCCTCCACTGCGTTGATCACTTCTGCGATAAGTCCCGTTATTATAAGGGTTCCGCTGAATCTATCAACAAATCCCAGATACACATCGCCTTCCTTCGTTGCAATGTCTCCTGCTATCACTGCCGATTCCGGAGGGGTCATATTTATTATACCGATAGCCGACTTATCATAATCCACATCGGGATTAAGCCCCAGCTTCTTATAGACGATAGGCCTCGGTCCTCCTATGATATGAGCCAGCGTGATCTGCTTTCCGGGCACCGTTTCCTGTATTATCCTCAGCCTGCCTTCCGTGTCCTGAGGTATTATATCTTTGATATCTACCATTTTCAGAATCCTCCTGTCCCAATCTGATAATCAATCTATTTCACTATATCCACCAGTACTTCTGTGACAAAATCATCGACCTTTCGTATAGTCCAGTAATCCGTCACATACCGCTCGATGGATGTGTTTCCGCATTTATATCCGTGAGCTTCCGCCCACTCGAATATCTTTTCATAAGTCTCGTTTATATTGTTGTGGGATCCTATGTGATACGCAGATATCATCATCTTCCCACCTATAGTTATCGTCTTGTTGTCATCTATGTCTTTTGCGCCTCTCTGAAAAACGTATATCTTCGTATTCTTTCCCGCCAGTTTCTCCTTGACGTCGAGGAAGGTTATATAAACCGGTCCCGTAATGGCATGGTTTATCTCCTCCAGGTAGTTTGTCCAGTTGATATTGATGATGGAATCCATATAATTATGAGAAAACTCCTGCTCCATATAGCAGACTCTCATGGATTCTATATACTTCACCGACACTTCTGTAACATCGTTTTCGATAACGCTGGTGGCTTCCATTATCAAATCGTACCAGTCGCTCACCGAAATATATGATACGTTGATGTCTTCTCTGAGCTGCTTCAGTTCATCTATCTTCCTGTGAAAACTGTTCTGATGAACTTCATAGTTCTCACTTTCCAGCACCTCTTTCATCTCTTCCAGCTTGAATCCCATCTGCTTGTAATATTTGATGACCGGCACCAGCAGCAGCGTCTCCCTGTTGTAGTACCTGTATTTGTTTTCCTCTGAAATATAGTCCGGCGAAATGATATTGATCTTATCGTAAAACCGCAGAGCTTTCCTTGAGATATTGCAGATCTTGCTTACCTCACCAATGGAATACAACTTTTCGCCATCCGGCATCCTCTTATCTTCTTTCATCATACCTCGCCTTCCTTTCCGGCGTTCAGACTCCGATAACTGCCGCTTCTGCGTCATCCAGGTCTTTGTAACCGTAAAATCCGGCTGTCATGGCATGAATGGCAAAAGAAGGGTTTTCCGATTCCTTTGAGAGGTCAAGGCTTTTTAAATGCTTATAATAAAGCTCAAGAGTCCCCTCGGAATAGGTTTTCAATTCTCCTATAGTATATACGTGAAACGACACATCTGCACCGTCATTGCCGGTCACGGGGCGGCTTCGACCTCCCAGTCCGGGATATCTTATGCAGAAAGCCTGCTCACATCCGATAAGTATATTGGCGATCCTGTCCACCAGATCGTCTTTTGCCGGCGAAATGGCCGGCAGTCTGCTCCTCAGAGCAGCATCAAAATAAGCAGGGTCCGTAAATTCCATCATGTAGGCGTATTTCTCCATCAATAGATTCCGGCCTTCTTCTCCGGCCAGACGCAGATCCTTTCTGTAGCTTGTCAGCATTTCCGCAGTAAAAGCCGAAAACTGACTGTATCTCATCGCGTAAAAAGTCCACTCATCATCCTGACAGGCAGCTCTTCCTCCCGCGTTGTTTACCTTATCGAACATTTCCCACTCCACTTCCACGATCTCATTTATCAGATCGTCTTTGGGAGTGGCTCTTCTCTTCATATCGTCCCTCATAACATTCTCCTTCAGCCGCAATCTATCATGATATGGAGATTCCTAAGTCTGTTGTCCCCTATATTACGCATCAGTTCTTCTCCGTGAGCCTGAAGAAAAGCTTCCGTCGTCCTGGTGAATCCTCTCCGGTTCAGCTCTCTGCCGATATCGACGCATACCGACTCTATAAGATGCTCCTTCTTCTGCCCGTTTTCCACACTGTCGGGGATCAGTGTTATCTCCTTCAGCCGCTTTAGAGAATCTCTCAGTACCGTAAATTCAGCAGCTCCTCGGAACACCCATTTATAATAAGGCATATATGTATCGTTGAGGAGATACAACGCTGACATAGCTGTTTTTACAAACTCGCCGCAGGCCAGATAGGCGGCCTGACTGTCGCCTCTCTTAATTGATCTGCCGTAATTATACTGTCCTGACTGTGCCATAACAGCACACCTTGCCGCCAGTTTCTTTTTCAGGACATCTTCCGGATAAAACGCCTGAAGCCGAGTCCTTATCCGCGAAAATTCACCGAAATTATCCATAAATACCTGCCCGTTCACAGCCGTCGCAAGAAAGTGTTCCGGTATCCTGAACCACTCCATGTTGTCGGCGGGAGCACGGTCAAGTCCCGTAAACTTACGGTAAAAGCCTTCCGTCGTAAGAAGGCCGACTCTGCCCCCTCCCTGAGCTGTCGTTACACGTCTGTAACCCATATAATCCCGCGGCAGTCTGTCATATTCTTCCTGTATGGCAGCCCCCGCCTTATCGTATAAATTTTCCGGGATCCAGATGCAGAAAGCCGGTCCAAAATCATGATCTGTCGAAAGCTGATCATCGAATCCGAAGCACTCAGAACCTTCTCCTACAAGACCAACTGCCATATACTCCCTGTACATTGACAGCCTGCTGTCGATCATTTCCCTGCCGTACTCTTCGAAGTACGCCTTCGAAAGCTCCATTCCCTTCATCGCATCACATTCCTTTCACCCTTTTTAGATTTTCTTCCAGTACTCTATACTGCTCTGTCCTTCCGAAGTCTCTCTCCGTAAGTTCCATAGCTTTTTCATACCATTCCGCCGCTTTCTGTGCATCTCCTCTCAGATAATACACCTCTCCCAATCCGGCACAGGCCGCGGAATAGTGCACATCTCTGCCGCCGTCCTCCTGGAATATCCTGCAAGCTTCCGAAAAGCTTTCCTTAGCCATTTCCAATTTACTCTGCCGTATCTGTAACTGCCCCAGATTGATATACGTCGTTGCCAGTTCACCTCTGCACTCCGGCAGCCCTTTGATTATATTGAATGCTATGTCCAGAGCCTGCTCAGCTTTGGAAAATTCTCCGTCATTCCTGTATACCATACTGATATTGTTACACAGAGCTGCCATCCTGTAATCGCCGGAAAGGCCGCATTCAATCAGAAGCTTCCTGGCTTTAAGAAACAATTTAAGCGCTTCTTTTGGCTCCCGTGAAGCAATATACACATCTCCGGTATTTATCAGCGCCGTAGCGTAATGCTCTGTCTTTGCCAGTCCCATGTCTTCAAGACCCGCCAGCACTGTCCTGTAGAGCTCCTTTGCTCTTCCCGTTTCTCCTACAGCACGACAAAAACCCCCAAGCTCGTTGCTTACTGCAACGATTCCGGAGGTATCGTTCATCTGCTGCGCCCTTTTCAGCCAATCTTCCATATAACGCTTCGTCTCCGTTGCGTTCTTCTGCTTGAACAGCAGATCGAGACCACTGTAAAACTCTTTTATATCGATCTTCTCATACATAAGGCGCTGTCACCTATCCTTTCCGAATGAAATTCGTCATGATAGGCTTTTCATATTCTGGCCGCTTCACATGCTGTCTCAGTCCGGCGTATCTGTTCCTGAGGTCATAGGCGATACTTTCACCCAAAGTCCTCATGGTCTGCATTCCTTCAATGTCCTGCAGAACCTCTTCAGGCTTATTGCCGTGTACCTGATTCCAGTACTGGGATGTCGCAACCGGCATTTTGCTTATGGTGAAATACTTGTTCAGCCTGTCAAATGCCGCGCTGGCTCCGCCTCTCCTGCATGATACGACTGCCGCCGCGATCTTCCCCGCCATTCTTCCGCTGTGCATATTGCTGTAGAACAATCTGTCCAGAAAACAGCAGAGCTGACCGGAGGCGCTGGCGTAATACACAGGCGATCCCACCACGATCCCATCAAATTCCACAAGTCTTGAAGAAATCTCATTTACACCGTCATCAAAGACGCACTTATCCGTTGTAAAACAACTGCCGCACCCCACACATCCTCTGATAGGCTCGGCACCTATATGGTATATCTCCGTAGCCACATCATTTTTATTCAAAGAACTGGCCACTTCTCTAAGCGCCGTGTAGGTGCATCCGAACTGATGCGGGCTGCCGTTTATCAGCAGAACTTTCATCATTACTCCTTACTGTAAGCCTTTTTTCAGTAAAAACGTAATTGCGTGAGAGTCTGATCCTATTATAGCA
>UQNP01000046.1 GCA_900542385.1 uncultured Eubacterium sp. | reverse complement strand
CCAAGATCCTCGGCATACCTTTTGAACAGGAAGTTATAACCTGCAGTGCGGCTGTGGAAAAGCTGATACCGCGGACTGACGTTGCTATAGAGCTTGGCGGAGAAGATGCCAAGATAACGTTCTACGGACAGACTATAGAGCAGAGGATGAACGGTACATGCGCCGGAGGCACCGGAGCTTTCATAGACCAGATGGCAGTCTTGCTGGATACAGACGCTATGGGACTCAATGAAGCCGCTAAAAAACATAAGATGATATATCCTATTGCCGCCAGATGCGGAGTATTCGCAAAGACTGACATACAGCCGCTCATCAATGAGGGCGCATCCATAGAGGATCTTGCGGCATCAATATTTCAGGCGGTTGTAAATCAGACCATAAGCGGACTGGCGTGCGGACATACTATAAAGGGAAATGTTGCATTCCTTGGAGGACCGCTTTCGTTTCTTTCAGAACTTCGCGTCAGGTTTATAGAGACGCTCGGCTTAAAAGAAGATGAGATAATATTCCCTGAAAACTCGGAGTACTTCGTCGCCATAGGGGCTGCGATAAATTCTGCAAAATACGATGAGGTGCAGTTTGCAGATATAATAGAAAAAATTGAAAATGCTGATCCGTCGGCGCTTTCAGACACGAAGCATACGGCTCCTCTTTTCAAAGATGAGGAGGATTATGAAAAATTCAAGAGCAGACATCAGCAGCATACGATAAAAAGAAAAAATATAAAGGATGCTAAGGGCAGGGTGTTCCTCGGAATAGATGCCGGCTCGACTACTGCTAAAGCGGCCCTTATAGATGAAGATAAAAATCTTCTCTATTCATATTATAAAAATAACGAAGGAAAGCCTTTGGAAGCTACGATGAATATGCTCAAAGAAATGTATTCATTGCTTCCTGAGGACGCATATATAGCTAAAGTCACAACTACAGGATATGGCGAGGGCCTTATAAAAGCTGCGTTCAAAGCCGATCTTGGTGAGATAGAGACGATGGCGCATTATAAAGCGGCGGAGGAATTCCTGCCGGGAGTTGATTTTATCCTCGATATCGGCGGACAGGATATGAAGTGCATGAGGATAAAGGACGGAGCTATATATAACATAATGCTCAACGAAGCATGTTCTTCGGGATGCGGGTCCTTTATAGAGACTTATGCAAAGTCTGTAAACATGGATGTAAAAGATTTTGCGTCGGAAGCTTTATTTGCAGATTCGCCGGTGGATCTTGGAACGAGATGTACCGTGTTCATGAATTCAAAGGTAAAGCAGGCTCAAAAAGAAGGAGCGACCATCGGAGATATATCTGCGGGGCTTTCTTATTCTGTGATCAAAAATGCGCTTTATAAAGTAATAAAGCTGAGAAATCCGGAGGATGCAGGAGATAAAATAGTAGTACAGGGAGGAACTTTCCTCAACGATGCAGTGCTCAGAGCCATAGAGGATATACTGGGCAAGGAGATAGTAAGACCTGATATTGCAGGACTTATGGGAGCGTACGGAGCAGCACTGATAGCAAGAGACAACTCTTCTGCTGATGATGTTTCGACTTTGCTTAAACCTGATGAGATAGATGCTTTCAGCGTAGATATAAGTCATGTGAGATGCAGAGGATGTGAAAACAACTGCATGATGACCATAAACAAATTCAACGACGGAAGCAGATTCTTCACAGGCAACAGATGTGAAAGAGGTGAGGGAAAGGTTTCCGCAGAGGAAAACCGTATTCCTGATCTTTATGAGTATAAATTTGAGAGATTGTTCGGGTATGATCCTCTTCCGGAGGAAAAAGCTGCAAGGGGCTCTGTCGGGATCCCTAAGGTGCTCAATATGTATGAGAACTATCCGTTCTGGCATACATTTTTCACTGAACTGGGGTACAGAGTAGTGCTTTCGCCTACATCAAGCAAAGAAATGTATGAGAAGGGTATGGAGACCATATCCTCCGATACGGCATGCTATCCTGCCAAGATGGTGCACGGTCATGTTAAATGGCTCGTACAGAACGGCCTGAAATGGATATTCTATCCGAGCATAAACTACGAGCGCATAGAAGATGAAAGCGCACCTAACCATTACAACTGTCCTATAGTTGCCACATATCCGGAAGTTATAGCAGGAAATATGGATGATATATTCGAAGAGAACGAAGTAGTGTTTTCTCATCCTTTCCTTCCGTATGACAACGATGATTATCTTGAAAGAGAGCTTTACAAGCTGCTCGGCGATAAGGGCGTCGCAAGGAGTGAAATAAAAGCTGCGATAAAAGCTGCGAGAGCAGAGGATCTTAAAGTGAAAGAAGACATCAGGAAAAAGGGCGAGGAGGCTTTAGCTTATGCCAGGGAGAACGGCAAAAAAGCTATCGTGCTGGCAGGAAGGCCTTACCATCTTGACCCTGAGATCAATCACGGTATAGATAAGATCATAACATCCTTTGATATGGTCGTACTTACGGAGGATTCGGTATCGCACCTTGGCAATCTGCCGCGTCCTATAAGAGTGCTGGATCAGTGGATGTACCATTCAAGGCTGTATAAGGCGGCTGCATTTGTGGGTACTACTGATGATGTGGAGATAGTGCAGCTGAATTCTTTCGGATGCGGTCTTGATGCCGTTACTACTGATCAGGTAGAAGAGATAACGAAAAAAAACAATAAGCTCTACACTGTGCTCAAAATAGACGAAGGCACGAACATGGGAGCTGCAAAGATAAGGATAAGATCCCTGAAAGCTGCTATGGATGAAAGGGAAAAGAATGAAGTGCGTCACAAGGAGGACAACAGCTCATACGAAAGAGTGTATTTCACAAAAGAGATGAGAAAAGATTACACTATTTTGATACCTGAGATGTCCCCTATACATTTCCAGTTCCTTGAAGCAGCTATAGGAAGTGAAGGATATAAAGTAAAAAGACTTCCTACCGTAGATAAAAATGCGGTGGATGAAGGACTCAAATACATAAACAACGATGCATGCTATCCTACGATAGTCACACTTGGACAGATAATATCCTATCTCAAGTCGGGAGATGTGGATCTTGATAAAGTCGGTATTTTTATGAGTCAGACAGGAGGAGGATGCAGAGCGAGCAACTATGTGTCTCTTCTGAGAAAAGCATTGAAGGACCTGGATATGCAGCAGATACCTGTAATATCCATAAATATGGCAGGACTTGAAAGCAATCCGGGATTCAAGTTCACACCGGTAATAATCAAAAAGTGTCTCATGGGCGTTATGTACGGAGACTTGCTGATGCGAGTGCTGTATGCTGTAAGACCGTACGAAGCTGAAAAGGGATCTGCAAACGCTTTGTATGAAAAGTGGACCCAGAAAGCAAAGGAAAATCTGGTGACAGGCAATTACGGCGAATATAAGCGCAACATTAAAGCCATAACAGAGGATTTCGACAATCTGCCGCTGTTAGATGTGAAAAAACCTAAAGTAGGCGTTGTCGGAGAAATATTGGTAAAATATCATCCGAATGCCAATAACGATATAGTCAATATCATAGAAAAAGAAGGCGGTGAGGCTGTCGTGTTGGATCTTACCGATTTTCTCCTCTATGGTATGCACAGCAAAGAGTTCAATCATAAAACACTTTCAGGCAGCTATGCTATGATGATGGGAAATAAAGCGGCTATCGCTGTAATAGAGCATTTCAGAAAACCGCTGAGAAAAGCACTCAGGGAAAGCAAGCGTTTCCATGAGCCTATGTACATAGAAAATATAGCGAAGAAAGCGTCTGAAATAATTTCCATAGGCAATCAGTGCGGAGAAGGCTGGCTGCTTACCGGTGAGATGGTAGATCTGATAGATGACGGAGTCGAAAACATAGTATGTATGCAGCCTTTTGCATGTCTCCCTAATCATGTCACGGGAAAAGGAATGATGAAGGCGCTGAGAAAGAGAAATCCAATGGCTAATATAGCCGCCATCGACTACGATCCGGGCGCTTCTGACGTAAATCAGCTCAACAGGATAAAATTGATGATGGCGACAGCTCATAAAAATCTTGCTAAAAAAGAGCAGGGACTGGATCAGGATCATATCCATGAAGCACACGGTGCTGAAAGTATCAGAGAAAAAGCGGTCAAAAAGGTGAAATACAATCAGAACAAGCTGCAGACGGCAGGCAAGGAGAGCCTGTAGCTTAGAGCTTGAACTGGGAACTGTTAAGGTGTATAATCGTTAGGTGAAATTTAATTATCGTAGTTAGGAGGTGTCTCCATGGGAAGACATGGTACAATAGCAGGAAGAAAAGCTGCGCAGGATTCAAAGCGTGCGGCAATGTTTACAAAATATACGAGGGCGATAATAGTTGCGGCAAAGGCAGGAGGAGATCCTGATTATAATGCGACGCTCAGAGTTGCTATAGAAAAGGCTAAATCGATAGGAATGCCTAATGATAATATCAAGAGGGCTGTGAAAAAGGGGTCCGGCGAGCTGGAAGGAGAGACTTACGAAGAACTCAGCTTTGAAGGATACGGCGTTGGAGGCGTTGCAGTTATAGTTGAGGCTCTTACTGACAACAGGAACAGGACTACGTCTGCTGTAAGATCCACTTTTGATAAGCACGGCGGGAACCTCGGGGCTCCGGGATGCGTATCATATATGTTCTCCAGAAAGGGAATAATAATAATCGAGAAAGCTGATGACATAGATGAAGATGCTCTCATGGAAGTAGCTCTCGAGGCTGGAGCTGACGATATGATCACTCATGATGACAGCTATGAGATCCAGACGACACCTGAAAATTATACGGCAGTACATGGGGCAGTCATAGATGCGGGATATGAGATCGTCGATTCAGATGTTGAATTCGTGGCGTCTATGGAGGCGACACCTAAGGATGAGCATGATCTGAAAATGCTCAAGAAAATGATAGATATCCTCGAAGACAATGACGATGTTCAGAAGGTACATCATAACTGCGGCGTTGATCTCGACAGCATAGAACTTTAGTACTACATATGTCGTAAAAAATGTCTTGAATTCTGTGTGTCACAGAATTATAATTTACGTATAATATATAATAAATGTATGTAAAATAAAACGATAAAATTATCCTGAAATGTGCGTTAGGGTATTATAATTCAACCTACATTGCGACATTGGGAGCCTGCGTTTTCGTCAGCCTATGTCATGCCTCCTGTGAGGACGACAGAAGCGGAAACAGGGCACCCCCCTATTGAAAGATAGGGCGTGAATTATATCCTCGACGGCATCTCGGGATTTTTTTATGCCCTGCCCAAATCTGTGATTTGGCGCGCAGGTCAAACGCAAAGACCACAGCGCTTCAGCGCGTGGCGGTCTACTGTGGAAAATGCCCTGCCCAAATCTGTGATTTGGCGTTTTTTTATATACAGCACTTGATTTTTGGCAGGAGCAGGCGTATTATAGTATTAGCACTCTTTTATAATGAGTGCTAATAAATTTGAAGGGAGATATAAAATGGCTAAAAAACAATTTAAGGCAGAATCAAAGAGACTTTTGGATCTGATGATAAATTCCATATACACTCATAAGGAGATTTTTTTGAGGGAGCTCATTTCCAATGCAAGCGATGCTATAGATAAACTTTATTATCATGGACTTACCAGCGGAGATACAGGTATATCCAGAGATGATTTCTGCATATTGATCGAAAGAGATAAGGAGGAGAGGACTCTCAGGATAATCGATAACGGCATGGGCATGAGCAAAGAGGAACTTGAGAAAAACCTTGGCACTATAGCCAAAAGCGGATCTTTAGATTTTAAGGCTGCTATGGATAAAAAGGATGAGATAGATATCATAGGACAGTTCGGAGTCGGATTTTATTCGGCTTTCATGGTAAGCGACAAGGTAACTGTGCTGAGCAAAGCATACGGTGAAGATACGGCTTATGAGTGGGAATCCTCAGGCGCCGACGGATATACTGTGAAAGAAGCAGATAAGGAATCGAACGGTACGGAAATAACACTTAAGCTTAAAGAAGATACGGAAGATGAGAAATACAGTGAATATCTGGATGAATACAGGATCAGAGAACTGGTAAAGAGATATTCCGATTATATACATTACCCGATAAAGATGATGGCTGAAAAACATCGCCTGAAAAAGGGAGATGAAGATAAAAAACCTGAGGAACAGGAATATGAAACGTATTACGAGCTTGAAACGCTCAACAGCATGGTTCCTCTCTGGAAGAGAAATAAGAATGACCTCAAAGATGAAGATTATAATGAATTTTATAAAGAAAAATTCTTTGATTTCACAGACCCTGCCAAGGTCATACATACAGACGTTGAAGGTGTGGTAAGCTACACGGCACTGCTTTTCATACCGTCAAAAGCTCCGTACAATTACTATACTAAAGAATATGAAAAAGGTCTGCAGCTCTATTCTTCGGGAGTTTTGATCATGGATAAATGCGCCGATCTGCTGCCGGATTATTTCAGTTTTGTAAGAGGTCTCGTGGATTCGCAGGATCTGTCTCTGAACATTTCAAGGGAAATGCTGCAGCATGACAGACAGCTCAAGGCGATAGCAAAGAGATTGGAAAAGAAGATAAAGAGCGAACTGCTTCAGATGCTGAAAAACGACAGAGAAAAGTATACAGAGTTCTTCAATAACTTCGGACTTCAGCTTAAATACGGTATATACGATAATTACGGTATGAACAAAGAAGCTCTGCAGGATCTTCTTATGTTCTACTCCTCGAGCGAAAAGAAACTTGTTACTCTCGATGAATACGTGGAGAGGATGAAGCCGGATCAGAAATACATCTACTACGCGGCAGGAGAAAATACTGAAAAGACCGATAAGCTTCCGCAGACGGAACTGCTTAAGGATAAGGGATATGAAATACTGTATCTGACGGACGACGTTGATGAATTTGCGCTTCAGGTAATGCACGATTTCAAAGAAAAGGAATTCAAGTCTGTATCTGCCGATGATCTGGACATAGAAGAAAGCGAAGAAGAAAAGAAGAAAAATGAAAAGCAGTCGGAGGACAGCAAGGATATGCTTGAGTGCATGAAAGAAGCTCTTGATGGAAAGGTAAGCGACGTAAAACTGACTCACAGACTGAAGAGTCATCCTGTATGTCTTACCGCAAAGGGCGGTCTTTCCATAGAGATGGAGAAAGTCCTCAATTCCATGCCTACAGATCAGAAAGTAAAAGCAGAACGCGTGCTCGAAATAAATGCTGAGCATCCTGTATTTGAAGTGCTCGGTAAAGTATATAACGAAAACAAGGACGATCTGGCTGAGTATGCAAAACTTCTGTACGATCAGGCTCTGCTGATAGAAGGTCTGCCTATAGAAGATCCTGTAGCATTTTCAAATGCTGTATGCCGGTTAATGACAAAATAGAGCCGATATGGTATAATTCAACCTGCACGGTATGATCCGTGCAGGTATTTTTATTGCAATAATTTTAGTATAAGGAAGTAGAAAATTGAAATCACTAACATCACTAGAAATTTTAAATGCAGTTTCGGAAAGCAGCGTGGATAAGGCTTCCGGAAAATTCTTGAAACTTTTGATCTTAGCAGTGCTGGCAGGAGCCTATATAGCTTTCGGCGCTCAGGCTTCAGCTATGGCATCATTCAATCTTACAGCGGATGCAGCAACGGTGGGGATAGGTAAATTGGTCTCCGCGGCTGTTTTTCCTGTAGGACTTATGATGGTAGTGCTTTGCGGCGCTGAGTTATTTACAGGCAACTGTATGATGATAACAGGAGTTATGGATAGGAAGGTAAAGGTTTCTCAGATGCTGAGGAATTGGGTCATCGTATATTTTGGCAATATGGCAGGATCATTGATCATAGTGCTTCTGATTTCCGCTTCAGGATTGTGGGATACAGGGGACGGTCTTCTTGGAGCTGCTGTCGTAAAAACGGCGTATACTAAAGTCAATCTGGATTTTGCAAGAGCGTTTATACTTGGAATAATGTGCAACTGGCTCGTATGCCTTGCAGTATGGATGGCTACAGGAGCCTCAGAGACGGTGAGCAAGATATTTTCGATATGGTTTTGTATAGGACTTTTCGTGCTCTCCGGATTTGAGCACAGCGTAGCCAATATGTATTTCATTCCTGCCGGCATAGCCGCTGCACAAAACGATATGTTTGTTCAGCTTGCAGGTGTGGATGCCTCATGTCTTACGGCAGCTAATTTTTTCATTAAGAATCTGCTGCCGGTAACTCTCGGGAATATAGCGGGAGGCGGCATATTCGTAGGCATGACATATTGGACGGTACATAGGAAGCTGGGCAAAAAGGATATTTAAGGATAAGGAGAACAGCTGTGAGTGTTATAGAAGAGATAAGCATAAACAGTATAGAAGGTTTTCGTATAGGCAATGCTCAAAATGTCAGAGGAGGTACAGGCTGCACTGTAATAATATGCGATGAAGGCGCAGTAGGCGGTGTAGATGTAAGAGGAGGAGGTCCCGCCACGAGAGAGACGGATCTGCTTTCTCCTGTCAGTATGTGCGAAGCTTTGTATGCAGTAGTGCTTTCGGGAGGAAGCGCATTCGGTCTTGATGCTTCAGGAGGAGTGATGAAGTATCTTGAAGAAAATGAAATAGGCTTTGATACAGGTGCAGGGCAGGTCCCTATAGTATCCGGCGCATGTCTTTTTGATCTTATCACCGCTGATGCTAAGTGCAGGCCTGATGCAGATATGGGATACAACGCCTGCATTGAATCTGAAAAAAACGAGCCGCAGATGGGAAATTACGGAGCAGGCACAGGCGCTACAGTGGGAAAATTCATGGGTAAAGAACGGCTGATGAAAGGCGGACTGGGCTTTTACGCATTGAAGACAGGGAATCTGAAAGTGGGCGCGGTAGTTGCTGTAAACTGTCTGGGAGATGTGTACGATGTTGATACGGGAGAGCCTATGGCGGGACTTCTGAGCGAAGACGGAAGCAGGATCGTCAGCACACGGAATGCGATGTGGAACTCGGCAGAAGCTAAGAAAAATGTGTTCAAAGGCAATACGACCATAGGATGTATAATAACGAACGCAGCCCTTTCAAAAGCACAGTGCAGCAAACTTGCGTCGATGGCTCACGATGGATACGCCGATGCTATAAAGCCGGTGCACACGTCGGCAGACGGAGATACTATATTTTTTATGGCCAGAGGCGACGTGGAAGTAAATCAGGATGCGCTTGGAGACCTGGGAGCATATGTGATGGGCAAGGCTGTAAACAACGGTGTCAGATATGCGAGGTCAGCGTACGGATTCAAAGCTATGAGCGATATAAAGAAGGAGAATAAATGAGTAGGATAGCAGTTATAGACGGAAACAGCCTTATAAACAGGGCGTATTATGCCATGAGAAATCCGATGATAACCAAGGAGGGAATATTTACCCATGGTATATTCGGATTTATAAATATGCTCGAGAAGATAAAGCGTGATTACGAACCTTCTCATATGGCGGTGGCTTTCGATATGAAAGCGCCTACTTTCAGACACAAGGAGTACGATGCATATAAGGCGGGAAGAAAGAAAATGCCGCCGGAGCTTGCTATGCAGATACCGCTTCTGAAAGATGTCCTGGCGGCAATGAAGATAAAGCAGATAGAGATGGAAGGCTTTGAAGCTGACGACATCATCGGCACAGTAGTAAAAAGAGCTGAGAAAGAAGGTTTTGAGCCCTATATCGTTACGGGAGACAAAGATGAATTGCAGCTGGCATCTGAAATAACCAAAGTCATAATAACGAGAAAAGGTGTATCTGAATTTGAGATATACGATGAACAGGCGATGATCGAAAAATATGGATTTACGCCTAAACAGTTTATAGATTATAAAGGCCTTATGGGAGATCAGTCCGACAATATACCGGGGATACCGGGAGTAGGAGAGAAAACTGCGTCCAAGCTGATAAAACAGTTCGGCAGCATAGAAAATATGATGCAGAATACAGAGGATATAACTCCTGCGGGAACGAGGAAAAAGGTGGAGGATAATATCCAGCTTGCGGTGATGAGCAAAAGACTGGCCACGATCAACACAAGCGTACCTATAGATATAGATTTTGATGAATACGTGCTTGGAGAACCGGATTACGACGCCTTGATTCCTCTGTATACGAAGCTGGAGTTCAATAAATTCCTGAAGAAGCTCAATGTTTCGGCGCAGGACAGATACAGTGCCGAGAAAGCCGCAGAAAATACTGACATTACAGATCCCAAGGATTTTGAAAAGGTGCTTGTACAAAGTGCCGATGAGCTTAAAAACATAGAACTTGAAAAGACAGTTATAATAAAAGTTTTTGGAAACGGCTCACATCTTGAAAGAGCGAAAGCTGACGGGCTGGCTGTGCTGAGCGGCAGAATGTACTATTATTTTGAATGTGGTAAAATAGATGAATTTTTCCAGTGGCTTGATTCACAGGATCTGTCTTTTGAAGGTCACGGATTAAAAAATGATTATTTTCTGCTAATGTACAGCGGGGTGAAGAGCTTCAATACTTCCTTCGATACGGAAATAACACAGTATGTACTGGACTCAGGAAGGAGCAATTACAGCCTTTCGGCTCTTACAAACGAGTATTTTCATATAACCGTGGAAGATGAGAAATCTTTTGACGAGAGGAACAGCCAGCTGGATATGTTTTCCGATGCTGTCAGGAACTGCATGGATTACGGCCTTGAAGTATGTGTTGCTGTGCTGAATCTTAAGAAGCTTCAGCAGAAAAAAATAGAAGCGGAAAAACTTGAGAATGTCCTGTACAATGTAGAGCTTCCGCTGGTGGAAGTAATGGCCGGCATGGAAAAGGAAGGATTCAGAGTAGACAGGCAGACTCTTTTCAAGTTCGGTGAGGAGCTGACTGAAAAAATAGATGAAACCAGTCGAAAGATATACGGATACGCGGGTAAAGATTTCAATATCAATTCTCCGCTGCAGCTTGGAGAAATACTGTTTGAGGATCTTGATCTTCCGGCAGGTAAAAAAACAAAACGAGGATATTCCACCAGTGCAGATATACTTGAGAGAATAAAGGATAAGCATCCCATAGTTCCGGCAATATTGGAGTACAGGACTTTTTCCAAGCTCAAGAGTACTTATGTGGACGGGATGATACCGCTCATAAACAGAGAAGACGGTAAAGTGCATGCCCATTTCAATCAGACTGTAACGACTACAGGAAGAATAAGCTGTACAGAGCCTAATCTTCAGAACATCCCTATTCGACAGGAGCTGGGCAGACAGCTAAGAAAATCCTTCATACCTGAAAATGAAAACTGCGTCCTTGTCGGTGCGGATTATTCCCAGATCGAGCTGAGGGTGCTGGCGCACATGTCGGGAGATGAATCTCTCATAGAATCCTTCAATAACGGAGAAGACATACACAGGGCTACAGCATCAAGAGTTCTTGGGATACCTGAAGATGAAATAACTCTTGAGGAAAGAAGCAGAGCTAAGGCTGTGAACTTCGGAGTTATCTACGGCATGAGCGCCTTCGGACTTTCTTCTGAGCTGAATATAACGAGAAAAGAGGCGGATGAATATATAAACGCCTATTTTGAAAAGCATGATGCCGTAAAATCTTTTATGAAAGAGCAGGTTG
>UQNP01000045.1 GCA_900542385.1 uncultured Eubacterium sp. | reverse complement strand
AAAAACAACAATTATCTAAAACAAATACGTAGTTATATCCTTATGATATCTGTACATATCAGCAGTTTTTTCAGGATTCACAGCTATCAGCGGTATTTCTCGCTCATATAACGAGCCATGGGTCCTTGATTCATCAGTATGTATCATTTCGCCTTCCGTCTCTCCAAAGGCTGTATCCATTCCTGACAGAAGCACGAAATCTCCTATCTTATCCTGTGGAAGATGATATTCTTCAGCAGCTTCCTTCGCCGTCAGTATTTTTTCAACAGCAGGATGTTTTTCCGCAAAGTCATAAAACTTCTCTTTCTGCGTTTCGTCTTTCATGAACACATACAGCATACCGCCTTCCTGATATATATGATTCTCTATATACCTGTCTTTAAGCGGCGGCAGACAGAACACATCAAATCCGGCATTCCTGCATATTTCAGGGAAATTTACTATCGTCGTCTTCTGATTCATGCCGTGATCTGCCGTTATGTATATCTGCCTTTGTGGATCTGCCTTGTGTATCAGATCTATATACTTGTCTACATCGGCTATCTGCATTTCCGCTTCTCTGCTGCCCGGCGCAAAATGATGGAATATAAAATCATTTGTCGTGCAGTACATTATATGAGGATCATCCTTTTTTATACACTCATATGCGGCTTTTACTATCCATCCGGTCGCTTCGACACTATTGATGGCAGGCGGCATATCAAGACCGTATCTATCAAGGATCTCTTTATCTGCATCCTGCGCGCTCAATCCTATATCCGCGCCATCACCGTAAACTCCCAGCACCTTTCCCTTTACTGTAAAAAGGGCGGTTTTTCCTCCCTGCTCCTTATAGCTCTGCAGGATCGTCTCAGCCTTCATATAGCCTCTTTCTTCTATGAAGCCTTCATCTCCTGTTTCAGGATCGTAATAATAATTTCCTATCACCTTTGTATCCTCAGGCCATCTGCCTGACAAAATACATGCATGATTTACGTTAGTAACTGACGGCATCGCACATTCCACAGTTTTTGCAAATCCCGATTTCTTTGCTGCACTGAATAAAGCAGGAGCCGTTTTTTCCGTTATATATTTGGGATTGCATCCGTCTATAACAAGTATCATCACCTTTTTCATAATAACTTTCTCCTTTTATGCGTCAAAGCTCGTATATATCTTTTCTCTTGTGACATTGATCGCGCTCCTGTCCGTATCTATCCCGAATTTTCTCTTTATCGAATCTATGACAAGCTCGGGGCTCAGATTGGAAACGCTTCCCGAATCTATCGTCATTCTCACTATGAGTTCCGATATGCTTTCATCAGTAACGGATCTTTCATCAGATGCTCTATTTTCAAGCTGTGTAAAATCTATGCTTCTTATCATAGGTTTTATATCTATTTCTTCCAGCTCTTTTTTCTTTTTTTTCCGCTTCATCGCCGCTATGGTTTTCTGTCCCATATAGGTCTTTCCGATCTCAGCATCACTCATATCTATTTTATTTTCCAGAGGTATGCACACTTTATATTCAGCAGCTTCTGTGAGCGCCGCCAGAGTTTTCACCAGATCATCTGCCCGCCTGCAGTCTGTTATCTCTATCCCCTCAGGCATCAAAGCTGTCAATGAAGTCTTTATCTTATCAGGCACGTGATCCTCTATCGTTTCAAACTCAATCAGTTCATGTGATCCCCTGTATCCCAAAGACAAAGGCTGCGCAAATCCCATCTTGGGATGAGGATTGAAACCCTTTGAATAAGCCAGCCTGATATCGGCTCTTTTAAAGAGCCTGTTGAAAAGGCGCATCATGTCAAGATGGGATATATAACACATGGCGCCGGTTTTGGAAAACTCCACTATATATTTAGACATTTGCATTTCCTTTCTCAGCCTCACTGAAACACTCCGCGTACTTATTTATGCCGCACCTTTCACATCCAAGACGGCAGTCCGGCGTAACCTGAGCGTTCTTTGCTTTCTCATTTTCTCTGACAAGAAACTCTTTGTCTATCAAAGGATCTATAATGTCCCACGGCAGCAGCTCATCGTATCCTCTCTCACGAAAAGCGTAAAAATCCATATCGATTCCCGTATCATCAAACGCTTTTTCCCAAAGGTCATATCTCAAATGCTCGCTCCAGCCGTCAAATTTGCATCCAAGTCTGAAAGCCTTTTCTAAAGCTCTGCCTACCCTTCTGTCTCCTCTTGCAAATACCGCTTCAAGATTGCTTGTCTTAGTTTCATGATAGTTGAAATTCACACCTTTTATGCGAAGCCTGCCCGACAGATAATCGTGCTTTTTAATGAATTCTTCCGGCCTGTTCTGGGCAGCCCATTGAAACGGTGTGTGCGCTTTAGGAACAAAATTCGACAGACTTACAGTAACGCGAAACCTTCCGCCTTTTCTTCCTCTCAGCTTAAAATTAAGGTCTGTTATATCCTGCGCAAGCTTTCTTATTCCCTCAAGATCTTCGTAGGTCTCTCCCGGAAGTCCTGCCATAAAGTAAAGTTTTATATGCTCCCATCCAAGCTCGATAGCCTGTCCTACAGCGTTCATTATATCATCCTGGGTGATATTCTTGTTTATGATGTCTCTTAAACGCTGGCTTCCGGCCTCCGGTGCAAAGGTAAGACCTGATTTTCTGTACCCTTGGATCTCATCCAACACTTTAAAAGAAAATGAATCCAGTCTGAGAGACGGCAGCGACAGCGCCACGTTTTTCTCACTGCAGGAGTTCATAAGCTCCGTTGCAAGATCTTCAAATTTCGAATAATCACTTGTGGACAGGGACAAAAGCGAAAGCTCATCATGTCCGGTATTTTCAAGCTGCGCTTCAGCAAGCCGCTCTATAGTTTCCTTTCTTCTCTCTCTTACAGGCCTGTATATCATTCCTGCCTGACAGAATCTGCACCCTCGCGTACATCCTCTGAAAGTTTCAACGACAGCCCTGTCATGTACAGTTTCTATAAACGGAACTACCGGCTTTTCGGGGAAATACTGCCTGTCCAGATTTTTTATCAATGCTTTTCTTACTCTGTCAGGAGCTTTATTATAAAGCTTCGTTATATTCTTTAAAGTACCGTCATCATTATATTCAGGCTCGTAAAATTCCGGCACGTACACTCCATCAAGAAGACATGCTTTTTCAAGAAATTCTCTTTTTGTGGCACATTCTTTTTTTATCATGCATATGTCTTCTATCAGTTCCTCGCCGTCTCCCACCATGAACATATCTATGAAATCGGCAAGAGGCTCCGGATTAAATGCACAAGGTCCTCCGGCGACGATCAGAGGATATTCTTCTCCCCTGTTTTTTCTCTCAAGCGGTATGCCTCCCAGATCCAGCATGTTCAGCACATTCGTAAATGAAAGCTCATACTGAAGCGTGAAACCAAGTATATCGAGCTCATCGACAGGCGTAAAAGTTTCAAGGGTAAACAGTTTTCTGCCGCTATCACGCATCATCTCTTCCATATCAAGCCCCGGAGCAAATACCCTCTCACAATAAATTTCGTCATTTTTATTCAATATATCGTACAGTATCTGCATCCCTAAATACGACATTCCTATCTCATACATATCCGGAAAGGCAAATCCAAATCTGACAGAGACTCTTTCAGGGTCTTTTCTGACCATATTTATCTCTCCGCCTGTATACCTTGCCGGTTTTTCCGCCTTTTTCAGCATCTGTTCAAGTTCTCTGTCTATTTTCATCATCTTACTGCTTTCCTGTGTTCCTCTATTATATCATCCATCGGCATACCAACAGCCTCTTCTATCTGCCTGATAAATCTTTCAGTCTCTTTTTTCTTTTCAAGGATGACAGGTCTGGCTTCAGGATGTCCGTTTTTTTCAGCTTTATTTATTATATAATCTATCCTCTCATCTATACCAACGTACTTATCCTCTTTAACGATACGATCCCCTAAACATACCAGATCCGTCTCATCGGCATTTTCAATCTGAGAAAAGGGAGAATATGTCATATGGACTTTTATTATATCAGCTTCATTTTCATACCCAAGCTTTCGAACAAATTCTGATCCCACTTCCCAATGTCTTTCTTCTGTCCTCGCTATATCGTGAAGCATGCCTGCTGCCATTATCAAATCAAGATCAAAATTAAATCCTTTTGCGTTGAGCGCCTTGCCTATTGCATATGCTGTATCTGCAACTGCCGCGCAATGACGCTGCACATGGGGCGGAGTCCCGTATTCATCAAGAAGTCTCCTGCATTCTTCTATAGTTGGATGTTTCATATATCTGTCCTCTGTGTATAAAAATTATCGTCTGTCAGCACGAATATTTTTATTATATCATAAAATGCTTTCAAGCAACACTAATCGAATTCTGTAAAAGAGTAATAAAAATCCTTTCCAGCCGATTCCCTGTAAGTCCCTATTATCTGTCCTTTTTTTACATTGGAGGGTACTTTTGCAAAGACTTCATCGAGATTACCGTAGAGGCTCTCTCCATCACTCCCATGGGTTATCTTAACGTATTTACCTATAGTCTCATTTTCACCTGCCGCAGTGACCTGTC
Source organism: uncultured Eubacterium sp. (assembly GCA_900542385.1). Taxonomy (GTDB): domain Bacteria; phylum Bacillota; class Clostridia; order Peptostreptococcales; family Anaerovoracaceae; genus Lentihominibacter; species Lentihominibacter excrementavium. The sequence continues at coordinate 7,139 of UQNP01000045.1, read as the reverse complement.
CGTTTCCTACAGCAAACACCGATGCTCTGTCTCCGCTGTATTTTTCTATCGGATCTCCATATAACGGCTTTCCTGTAACAAATACTATCGCATCATCTACTTTATCCGGTATTGAGGATACAGCTCGCGCTCCTCCCTCAGCTATTTGGGCTATATCTTCTCCTGAATAATCTTCCGACATCTGATTCAATATAACATCTGTACCTGTTTCAAGAATATCCGCACCCGATACCTTCCCTATCGCAAGAGCAATGATTATAAGCAGACACATGCCGACCTGTTTTACGATCCTTTTTTTCAAACCCCTCAGCTCCTTTTGTAACATTACCGCTAAAATCCGCCAGCCCGGCAAAACACGCCAAGACCGCTGTCCTATTATCAAATATATTTTGCATATAATAAAAAAAGAAGACGTTTTGCCTAACGCCTTCCCAATTCTTTTTTACGGTCTGTCAATCCATCGCACACATTCGTTCATGACAGACTTTCTATTTTAATAATAATCTTCATCAAAATACTCAAACTCAAAGTCTTCTATCTTGATGATATCTCCGTCCTCTATCCCCATTTCCTTCATCTCTTCTATCGCCCCACTGTTTTCGATATATTTATACAGATATCTCAGTGAGCCCGAATCGTTGAAATTGGTGGAATTGAATATTTTCAAAAGCTGTTTTCCCGACAATATGAAATCTGTTCCGTCAAATTCCACGCTGACTTTTCTGTAATCTTCATCCATATCATCTCTTTCAAAGTCAAACATCTCATATTCTTCCTCAGGCTCAAAATCCAGTTTCTGCAGCATTTCTGCCGCTTCTGAAAGGATTTCCCTGACTCCTGTTTTTGCCGGAGCAGACATAGGAAACACTTTGTAGCCTTTTTCTTCCACGTATTCTTTGAATTGAAGATATTCAGGGGAATCCGGTCCTATAAGATCTATCTTGTTCGCTGCGACTATCTGTGGTTTCCTGATTAGCTTTTCACTGTACTGCTTTAGTTCTTCATTTATCTTATCAAAATCTTCGCGCGGATCTCTGCCTTCGCTGCCGGATACATCCACAACATGTATGAGCATCTTGCATCTTTCTATATGCTTTAAAAATTTATGGCCAAGTCCTGTCCCCAAATGTGCTCCCTCTATGATCCCTGCTATATCCGCCATAACAAAGCCGGTGTCGAATATCTGCACAACACCGAGATTTGGATTTATCGTCGTAAAATGGTAATTTGCTATCTTAGGCTTTGCACTGGTCGATACCGAAAGCAGAGTGGATTTTCCGACATTGGGAAATCCTACAAGTCCTACGTCAGCGATCAGTTTCATCTCCAGGATAACGCTTCTTTCCTTTGCAAAACCTCCGGCCTCCGCAAAGTTGGGTGCCTGCCTTGTAGCTGTAGCATACTTTGCATTGCCTTTACCGCCCTTACCGCCTTTTGCAGCTACAAAGGATTCGCCGTTTTCAGTAAGGTCTTTCATTACCAGTCCAGATTCTTCGTCTATGACTATAGTCCCCACCGGCACTTTTATCACCAGATCCTGTCCGTTTTTGCCGAATCTCTTCTTTTTCATTCCGTCCTGGCCGTTTTCCGCCTCATATTTCTTTTTATATCTGAAATCCATAAGCGTTCTTAAGTTTTCATCTGCCTGGAAAACGATATCTCCGCCTTTGCCGCCGTCTCCGCCGTCAGGGCCGCCTTCCGGGACGAACGGTTCTCTTCTGAAAGATACTGCTCCGTTCCCGCCTTTACCTGATTTTATGAATATCTTAGCTCTGTCTACAAACATAAAGCCTCCCTGTAAAACCCATTTTTCACTACCTGTGTTTTACCGTCAAAAAATAAAGCCCCTATACATAATAGGGGCTCAAAAAACCAATCTGCCGATCAACTAAGCTTCTCTGGGATATACGCTTACCTGCTTTCTCTTTTTGTCATATCTTTCGAATTTAACAGCTCCGTCAATCTTTGCAAACAATGTATCATCTCCGCCGATCCCTACGTTGTTGCCAGGGTGGAACTTAGTTCCTCTCTGTCTAACCAAAATGCTTCCGGCGCTTACGAACTGACCGTTGCCTGTCTTTACTCCCAAGCGTTTCGACTCACTGTCACGACCGTTCTTCGAGCTTCCTACACCTTTTTTACTTGCCATCGACCAGACACCTCCTTGCTATATCAATTTAAAACTAAACGGTTATTTCTGAAAATGATTTACTTTAAAGCGGCTTCTATCGTTTCGATCATTACCGCATTCGTAGCTTTTTCATCGATCTCTATGTTGTTTTCTTTTGCGAATTCGATGAGCTCTGCTTTTCTCATTGACTTGAGTGCAGGCTTCTTAGCAGGCTTTGCTTCTGCTTTCACATCTTCCTGTACTTCAGCAGTCTCAGCTTTCGCTTCCTCCACCTTTGCAGGAGCATCGCTCTTTCCTGCGATGGATGTTATTTCCACGAGAGTATACGGCTGTCTGTGACCCTGTTTCTTTCTGTAGTCCTTCTTAGCCTTATACTTGAAAATAACTACTTTCTTGCCTTTTCCTGTCTCGATAACGTTTCCTTCTACAGTAACACCGTCAACATAAGGTGCACCTACTTTTACGTCATCACCGTCTCCAACTACCAGAACTCTGTCGAAGATCACTTTCTGTCCATCCTCTATACCGAGTTTTTCTACAGCAATTTTGTCTCCGTTCTGAACTCTGTACTGCTTTCCGCCTGTTTCAATAATTGCGTACATTATAAAATTTACCTCCTCTATCCAGTCTCGCCTATCGAGGTACGGCTTGCTGCCGTTTTAAAACCTTTTTCGTGCGGCTTACATTCATATATGATACTACATTGTAAAGCTGTTGTAAAGTAGAAATTCCAATACTTTTAAGGAATTTTTATACATCACGTCGTCTCTTTTTTTCATATTTCCTTCAGTTTTGCGCTATGCTCTTTGGTTACTTTTTTTATTATCTCCATATCGGTCTTAAGAGAATCTATCTCCTCATTTTTTACCAGATATCTGCTGTATGTATCCACGTAACATGACTCAATGGTATCTATGCGCGGTTTTACATCGTTTTCCAATAGGAGCTTAATGCTGTGGACATCGTTTTTCAAAACAGCTATGTCTCCGTTGTTCTGTCTTATATCTTTGCTGTTTTGTTTTATTGCTGCTTTCAGTTCTGCTATATCGGTGCTGTTCTGACGTATATCCCGACTGTTCTGTTTTACATCCGCTCTTAACTCTGCAATGTCTTTACTGTTCTGTCTCACTGCGGTTTTTAACTCTGTTATATCTGTGCTGTTTTGTTTTACGGCCGCCTTCAGTTCAACAATGTCTGTGCTGTTCTGTTTTACAGCAGTTTTCAGTTCTGCTATATCGGTGCTATTCTGTCTCACTGCGGTTTTTAATTCTGTTATATCATTGCTGTTCTGCTTTACAGCGGTTTTCAGTTCTGCAATATCAGTGCTGTTCTGCTTTACGGCGGTTTTCAGTTCTGCTATATCTCTACTGTTCTGTTTTATGTCTTTACTGTTCTGCTCGATCTTAGCTCCCAATTCTGTCCGAACATCCGTTATCTGTGATTCTAAATCTGTGCGCACCGTCCTTATCTCTGTCTTAAGTTCGAGACGCATTTTATTCATTTCCCCGCATATATCAGTTCTGAGTTGTTTCAGCTTTTCATCAGTTATGTTCATCTGTGCTTCAAGCTTCACATCCAGCAGATCTGAAATCATTAACATATCTTCGTTAGTTAGCATGGCACTGTCCCCCATTCTCTCTAATATTATACCATATACCCTATAAATCCGAACCGCCTATCTAATTGATGTTTTTTCATAATCTGTATTTAACTTCCATTTATTGTATTTTATATCAAAAGAGGCTGATTGTCAAATATTTCCAATCAGCCTCTTTCTTTATAAACTACATATCCATCATAGCATCAATGGCATCCTGTGCAGCCTTAACTGAGCTTTCATCCGGTATCACTACATAAAGCTGTCTTGCTCCCATACTGTATGTAGATGCATTTGTCCCCTCTCCTTCTATCGATATGCTCTCTATGCTCCATCCACCAAGATCTTCAAGCTGCATTCTCACAAGGCTTGATATATCTCTTCTCTCCATATTGGTCTGTATCTCATCTCCCACTGTGTTCAATATCTGGGTATACCCTGTCAGTATCGCCGAGCTGCTCGTTATTTTGTTTAATATCGCAGACAATACTCTCTGCTGGTTCTTTATTCTCTCCTGGTCTCCGTCTTCAAAAGATTTCCTTTCCCTCGCAAATGCCAGCGCAGAAGCTCCGTCCAGATAGTTTTCTCCTTCAACGAAACTGTATCCCCTGTTCTGCCTTCCATGTGTCTCAAAGGCATATTCCGAAGTCACATCTATGCCTCCTATAGCGTCTACTATGTCTTCAACCGATGTGAAGTTCACTCTCACATAATAGTTTATATCTATATCGAGCCAGTCCTCCACTGTGGATATCGTCTCGTTTATACCGTATATTCCCGAATGAGTTAGCTTATCGAGTTCTCCGTATGTATGCAGCGTCACATATGTGTCCCTTGGTATCGATGTCAACAATATCTTCTTGTCCACAGGATCTACTGTCATTATCATATTCACATCACTTCTCGATACCTTCTCTATTCCTCCATAGGTATCTATACCGCTTATATACACATTGAAAGGCTCTTCCGTTATTCCTACTCGCTTCGCTATATCTCTGTTGCCTATCTCCACGGATACCGTATAAACTATCCTCGTCCTGTTTTCAAACTCATCATCGTATTCGCATATCATATCGTAGTTGCTGCTGCTCAGGAATATGAGCTCATCGTGTTCTTTATCCTCTTCGTCTATGAGCACGCTACGAAGCTGCATGTATCCGCCCGATTCTTCATACTCCACATCTGCTTCTTCCTTCAGCATTTCCTGTGCTTTTTCATACACTGACGAAGAGCTCTGATGAGTATGCACAGTCTCTCCTTCTATATCCTTCACATTTCTGTAGATTCCGTCTTTGAGCGCGACAACATAGAAATCTTCATACTGTTTATCCGCATCGCTCATACGCCCAAACGCTGAATATGTAGTGAAGAGATAGAATATGCCTACTCCAAGCAAGAGTATGAGGAATATCGATATTCCCACTCCAACCTTCCTCTGCTTTGTCACTTCCTTTCTGCATGACAGCAGCTTAAACACCAGTGCTGTAAGACCGAGCAGCACTATGAGGATTATTATGTTGTAGATGGTTGGCAGAACAGATAAGGACATCAGCAGCGACATGAAAGCTATCTCAAATACAAGAAGCAGTATCACAGGTATCAGCAACAATGGAGAGCTGAATATGCTGTGTTTTTTACTTCTTCCGTTCTTTTTGCTACGTCTGTATGTTTTTCCTTCTTTGTTTTCCATAGTTAAACCGCCTTGCTATATAGATTTCAGCACGTCAACTATCCTGCCGCTGGCATTTCCGTCACCGTAAGGATTGCTCGCCCTGCTCATTTTTTCGTATTCTTTTCTATCGGATAAAAGCTGCTTGAAATTTTTATATATAGTCTCCTCGTCAGTACCCACGAGGCGCAACGTTCCTGCATCCACTCCTTCAGGTCTTTCCGTCGTATCACGCATCACCAGCACCGGCTTGCCCAGCGACGGAGCTTCTTCCTGGATACCTCCGCTGTCGGTCAGTATCAGGTACGACCTTGCCATGAAATTATGAAAATCTATTACCTCCATAGGCTCAACGAGTTTTATGCGTTCATTTTCTGCAAACACATCATCAGCCGTTTTTCTCACCGCAGGGTTAAGATGTACCGGATATATCACTTTTATATCATCGGTTTCATATGTTATACGCTTTATGGCTCTGAACATGGCATACATGTTTTCACCGAGATTTTCACGCCTGTGAGCCGTAAGCATGATAAGACGGCTCCCCTGCGCCCACTTAAGAAGCGGATGGTCATAATCTCCACGCACCGTGGTTTTAAGCGCATCGATTCCTGTATTACCGGTAACATATATGTTTTTTTCATCCTTACCTTCGTTTAGGAGATTTCTCTTTGCCTTTTCCGTAGGCGCAAAGTGGTATTTTGCAATTATTCCCGCAGCCTGTCTGTTGAATTCCTCGGGGAACGGAGAATAGATATCATATGTACGAAGCCCCGCTTCAACATGCCCAACAGGTATCTGCATATAAAAGGCTGCCAGCGCCGCCGCAAATGTCGTCGTCGTATCTCCATGCACCAGCACAATATCAGGCCGCATCTTTTCAAGCACATCCTTTATTTTAAGCATTACACTGCAGGTCACATCGTAAAGCGTCTGCTTGTCCTTCATTACAGAAAGGTCGTAATCCGGCTCAACATCAAAAGCCTCAAGCACCATGTCGAGCATCTGTCTGTGCTGACCGGTAACGCATACTATCGTCTCCATTGATTTTTCTTTTTTCAGTTCTTTTACAAGCGGGCACATCTTTATCGCCTCAGGGCGCGTGCCGAATACTATCAGGGTTTTGTTAATCATGTTACGTTACCAATCTTCTTCATCAATGATGCAATTTGTTTCGTAATCCCTCTTCCATTTTCTCATATTAAAATTTAATTTAGCTTGAACATCACTTTCATCAATCATAATTTTATCTCTTCCTTCAGGAGCTTTTGAAAAAAACACTTTCGTCCCCTTTTTATTTTTCGTCCAATGTTTCGTCCCTGCCGGAATAAATACGAAGTCTCCTTCTTTAACTTCTATTTCCTTTTCATTATCTATATCTATTATTTTCTGCGCTCCCTCTAATATATAATAATGTTCTCCCGTAGTCCGATGATAGTGTGGAGTATCCACTTTAAATTGTCTATAATCAGATATTCCCGTTTCTATATAACTTATATAATTTCTTAAATTATTCTTAAAAACGGTTTTACCCGTTAAATACTGCCGATAATTCATATCCAAAGCATTTTTTATATTTACATTCCTATGTATACTTACTTTTTTATTCGACAATTTAAGTTCTGAGAAATCTATGGAATTTTCTTTTATACTTGTTATCTGATTATCAAAAAATTGATAATCATCCGGTTGATATTTTTTAGATACTATTATCGTTCTTCTTAATGAATTTGAGGCTATGA
>UQNP01000044.1 GCA_900542385.1 uncultured Eubacterium sp. | reverse complement strand
ATCGGAAAAGCATACAGCAGAGAACAAATTTCGCGTCTCAGAGGAGATGCTTTCTTTGAGTATATGTTGTACAGCGGAACAGATAAAATCAGACAACCGGGATTTTATGTATCTCAGTATAAATTGGATGAAATAGAAAGTATACCGTATATAAATGAATTGTTTTCAGCAGTGGAAAACCTATATGTTTTAGTATCAAAATGTGAATCTGAAAACGGAGAGATAAATTATGAAAAGTATCTTACATGGGATCGTATTAAAATATGATATTTTTACTCTCAAACAAAAAAGAGAGCCGATGAACGACTCTCTTTGGACTTTTAAAATCTAATGTGTTTGGTTTAGCCGAAGTATCTCTTGAGAAGACCCTGGAATGCTCTTCCGTGTCTTGCTTCATCCTTAGCCATTTCGTGAACTGTATCGTGGATAGCATCCAGATTCTGTTCTTTAGCCTTCTTTGCGAGTTCTTTCTTGCCTGCGCATGCGCCAGCTTCAGCTTCAACTCTCATTTCGAGGTTTTTCTTTGTAGAATCAGTAACTACTTCGCCTAAGAGTTCTGCAAATTTTGCAGCGTGTTCAGCTTCTTCGAAGGCAGCTTTTTCCCAGTAAAGACCGATCTCAGGATAGCCTTCTCTGTGAGCAACTCTTGCCATAGCCAGATACATACCAACTTCGGAACATTCTCCGTTGAAGTTGTCTCTGAGTCCCTGTATGATTTCAGGATCAACACCCTGTGCAACGCCTACTACATGATCGTCAACGAATTCGATTTCGCCTTCTTTTACTTCTACGAATTTGTCAGCCGGAACTCCGCACTGAGGGCATTTTTCAGGTGGCTGAGGTCCTTCATAAGTATATCCGCATACTGAACAAGTCCATTTCATAATAAATTCCTCCTTTTAAAATCATATTTACTCATATTTTAATTGTTACAAAACATTGTTATCAACAAATATAATGTACCATTTTAGTAAAGAATAGTCAAGGTGTTTTTGCAAAAAATATAAAATAATGAATACCGTTTGACGCATCGGGATTATAGTAACGGGGAAGCCGGTGATTTGCATATTTTGCAAGCAGCTTTTAAGTGTCTAAGGGCGGCATTTCAAGGAATATCATACGGCACTATTGATAATACGCAACCCGCATTCGCAGTGAGATGTAAGCGCACTGCTGATGATCTCTGATCAGAGATAACTCTACGGTCCGTTTAAAAGAAAGCCGAGGCAAGCTTATACTTTACCTTTGCCGTAAAAAAGGGTATAATGTATATGTTTTACGATTAGGAGAAGAAGCTACAAAACCGATATAATTATGTTTATGCAGAATTAGAAAGGTGAGCTTGTGAAGATATATAAAATTATTGCAATGTCGGCTGCTGCTGTGATGATGACGGTGGGACTGACGGCGTGTACTACGTTTGAAAATTTTAAAGAAGCATTTTTTGACACAAAGAAAAGCAGCGATGCTACTGTAACCATAGGAATATACGAGCCGATGAGCGGTGCAGACAGTGAGGAAGCTGCTGAGGAGATACAGGGTATAGAGCTTGCGCATGAGGTATATCCTAATGTGAACGGCAGGATCGTTGAGCTTACGTACAGTGATAATGCATCGGATATATATGCGGCGGAAACGGCGATAAACGATCTCATAGCCAAGAACCCGGATATAATACTGGGAAGTTACGGCAGTGTATATTCTCTGATAGCAGGTGAATATATAAATGAAGCAAAAATACCAACGATAGCCATGACGAATATGAACCCGCTCATAACGCAGAATTATGATTACTATTTCAGAGTATGCTATGTGGATTCCGATCAGGGAGATATACTGGGAAGATACATCCTTGAGGCGAAAGGTGAAACAACTGCAGGGATATTGATGCCGAGAGATGACGATGCGGCAATGGCTACAGGCACTGCGTTCACAGACAGAGTAGAAGGCGAGACAGGTAATGAAGAAGCGATAACTGTCTACGAGCAGTACGATACAGGCGACAAGGATTTCGAGGAGCAGCTCAATGTGATAAAAGAATCGGGCGTTAAGAGTGTACTTTTGCCGGGAACTATGGAAGATTCGGCAAAGATAATAAATCAGGCGGCAGATATGGGACTTGACGTCGTATTTCTCGGCGATATAGACTGGGCTTCTGAAGAATTCAGAGATTTGCTTCAGGATAACGTTTCGCCGGATCATATGGCGTTCATAAACTTCTTTACGCAGGAGCAGGCTGTCAGTGAAGAATCGGAAAAGTTCATTGAAGCGTATCAGACAAAATATGGCACCGAGAAAGATCCGCCGGATTCCGTTGCTCTTGGATACGACGCGTATATAATAGCCCTCAATGCTATAGATGAAGCGGGAGACGACATAACGGGAGAAAACTTAAGGAAGATACTTGCAGAGTCCAGCAGCTTTGAAGGCGCGTCCGGAACGATAACCTTCAACAGCGACGGAGACCCGATAAGAACGGCTTACATAAGTACATGGAGAGACGGAGATATGGTGTCCATATATACGGTCAATCCGAATTAGCTGATCCTATAATACCAAAGGGATAGATTTCAGATATTGCATTTTATAAGTTATAGTTTTTGATATATTGAAAATAATAATGATAAAGGAGAGAAAAAATGGAAGATAAAATCAAAGAAGCTTTGGAGCAGATAAGACCTTTTCTGCAGAGAGATGGAGGAGATCTCGAGTTTGTTGAGTATACCGATGATAAAATAGTAAAAGTAAGACTGCAGGGACACTGCGCAGGATGTCCGGGAGCTCAGATGACGATCAAAGGCGTTGTAGAACAGATCTTAAAGGAAAGCTATCCTGACGATATCGCAAGCGTTGAAGCAGTGCTCTAAGGGATTGCATTTTGCCGGTGAAATTTATGGACGTAATTGAAATAGTAAATAAGAAAATAGAAGAAAACAGGGCAGAGATGATATCGTCTCTGTCCGAACTTATATCTATACCAAGTGTTGCCGTTGAGACAGACGGGGAAAAGCCTTTCGGCGAGCATGTCGATAAAGTTTACAGAAGGATGCTCGAAATGGCGGAGAAGGAAGGATTCGAAACTTTCGATGCCGATGGCTATGGAGGACATATAGACTTTAAAGGAACTGAAGATGGTATAGTCGGTGTCGTCGGTCATCTTGACGTAGTGCCGGAAGGAAGCGGATGGGATCATGATCCGTACGGCGGAGAAGTGATTGACGGTATGGTGTACGGCAGAGGAACGACGGATGATAAAGGTCCTGTCGTAGCTTCATTTTATGGGATGAAAGCTCTGAGGGAATGTGGTTATTTGCCGCGAAAAACCATACGGCTCATACTTGGACTTGATGAAGAGACTGAATGGAAAGGCATGGACTACTATCTGTCAAAAGTCGAGGATCTGCCGGATATAGGGTTTACACCTGACGGAGATTTTCCTGCCATACACGGCGAAATGGGAATACTGGTGTTCGATCTCGTGAAAAAATTTGCATCCTCTGCCGGGAAAGGTCTCGAGCTGAGTTCTCTGAAAGGCGGGACTGCGTCAAATTCTGTTGCAGACAGCGCCAGAGCAGTGCTGTACGATCCGTCAGGCAAAAGTTATGATAGTATAAAAGAAAAAGCAGCCCAATATGCAAAGGAATTTCAGGAGAAGAGAGGCGATGGTGAAGAGCGCATAAAGTGCAGAAAAATAGGCAAAAGTCTTGAGATAACTGCTAAAGGCATATCGGCTCACGGAGCAAAGCCGGAAAAGGGATTGAATGCTGTTTCTCTGATGATGGAGTTCCTGTCCGGACTGAATTTCAGCAGCGAAGATACAAACGATTTCATATCATTTTACAATAGCTGTATAGGATGGGATATACACGGGGAACGTCTTGGCTGCTTTTTGGAAGACGAGCCGTCGGGAAAGCTGATCCTAAACGTGGGAATGGCAGATATAGACAGAAAAACCGCCAAGATCACGATAAACGTCAGATATCCTGTGACCATGGATGATAAAGCTGTTTATGACGGGATAGACGGGGTGACTGAAAGATACGATATAGGCATAGTAAAAGGATCACATAAAGAGCCTATATATATGGCTGAAGACAGTTCGCTCATAGGAACGCTTATGGACGTATACAGAAAGTACACCGGAGATGAATCGTGCAGACCTATAGTCATAGGCGGAGGCACCTATGCGAGGGCTATAGAAAATACGGTTGCGTTCGGTGCAAGATTTCCGGAGGATAAAGAACTGGGACATCAGAAGAACGAGTGCATATCTATTGAAAACATGGTAAAACTGGCTAAGATATATGCGGAAGCTGTTTACCGCTTATCTGAATAAAAACGCTCCGGGAATGATCCCGGAGTTTTGTTTTGGAATGTAAGGGATTTTGTAAGAAAATGTAATTTGACAAATCTTTTGTTTTTGGTACAATAAGTACGTATATTCGTTGAAAAATAAACGTTTTGGAGAATTTTGTCATGAATATAAACATCAGAGAAGTACTTGGTGGAAAAGAGGAGAAAAAAGGAAGATGGCTGGCAGAAGCGGTCGAGGAAGAACGAAAGGCAGAAAAGGAAGCTGGGAAAGCTGAGAATGCCGGGAACGATGAAAGTCCTTCGGAAGCTGAAGTTCAGAATCCTGAGCCTGATGTTTTGGAGACTGAGACTTCAGATCAGGATGATACAGAAGAGCCGGCAGATCCTGCTGATGAAGGATCTGTTGTGATGGAAGAGGTTGATGAGAGCGATGAAATTGCTGAAACCGATGACGTTGCTGAGACAGAAACACCTGCCGAGACAGAAGGATCTGCTGAGACTTATGATCAGCCAGAGGAACAAGATACTTCTGAGATAGGTGATTGTGCCGAGCTCGATGATGAGGCGGAAGAGAGCTCGGAAGAGAGCGCTGAAATCGAAGGCGGCAAAGCTGAGCCTGCTGATAACGCTGAAAAAAACGAAGAGAAAAAGATCGCAGCTTTCGGGAAAAAATACGGATGGATCACAGGCATAGCAGCGTCGTTTATCGTGCTTCTTGCCGTGACATTTGCATATACATCACTTGTGCCGCGAGAAGTCCATGCAACGATAAACGGTAAGGAATACAGTACAGTCACGAAGGAATACACTATAGACGGATTTCTCGAAGGAGAAAATATCGAATACTGTGAGGAAGACTATATTTCAAAACCTGTTTCTACTTACATATATGACGGTATATCATTCGATTTGAAACATGCAACGGATTTCAAGGTGACTGCTGACGGAAAGACCAAAAAATACAAGACTCTTGAAAGAAACGTAGGAGACGCGCTCAAGGACTGCGGAGTGAAAGTCGGAGATAAAGATATAGTAACGCCTGCGGTGGATACCAGTATGGGAGACGATATGGAGATCGTTGTACAGCGAGTCACTACAAAGCAGGTCAAAGTAGAGGAGAAGGTTCCTTTTGAAACTGTTGAGAAAGAGGACAGTTCTCTTAACGAAGGGTCGAGCAAGGTAGTTACAGAAGGTGTTGAAGGTCTTGACGAAGTTACATATGAGATAACCTACATAGACGGCGTTGAGTCATCGAGAAAGGAAATCGCAAGAACCAGCATAACTGCCGCTGTAGATGAAGTGGTAGCCAAGGGAACGAGAATAAACTTCAACGGAAAATCATACAGCAGGAAACTGGTCGTGAAAGCATATGCTTATACGGGCGGCGGAAGGACTGCCATGGGCACTAAGGCCAGAGTAGGAGAGATAGCAGTCGATCCAAGCGTTATACCTCTTGGCAGCAGGGTATATATAGAAGGTGTAGGATATAGGCGTGCTGAGGATACGGGAGGAAATATAAAGGGTAATACCATTGATATATACATGAACAGCGAAAGTGAATGTCTGCGCTGGGGCATGAGATACGTTACGGTATACATAGAATAAACAATATATAATAAATAGTAAGAAAAATGAAAAGCTCGGTTACCGATATTGAATCAGAAGCCGAGCTTTTGTATATTAAGATTTAAAGTTTTTTTACGAACAGCGCTCTTATGGCATTGAGCACAGCGATGATCATTACGCCCACATCTGCAAATATGGCAAGCCACATATTGGCTATTCCCACAGCTCCGAGGGCGAGGCATATAAGCTTTATCCCTATGGCGAAAACGATGTTCTGGTAAACTATTCTCAGGCATTTGCGTGAGATTTTAATGGATTTTGAGATCTTCACGGGATCATCGTCCATCAGGACTATATCGGCAGCTTCTATGGCTGCATCGGAGCCCATTGCGCCCATTGCGATGCCTATATCGGCTCGGCTCAAAACCGGTGCGTCGTTGATTCCGTCACCTACAAAGGCCAGTTTTTCTTTTTCCGATTTTCCTGTTAACAGCTTTTCGACCTGTTCTACTTTGTCGGCAGGAAGGAGTTCGCTGTGGAATTCATTTATGCCCAGTCTTTCAGCAGCCTGGCGTGCAGCTGATTCAGAATCTCCTGTAAGCATTACTGTTTTGCGTACTCCGGATTTTTTGAGAGCCTCGATAGCTTTAGCTGCGTTAGGTTTCAGAATATCGGATATCACTATATGGCCTGCGTATTCTTTGTCGATGGCGATGTGAACAATGGTGCCTGGACTGTGACACTCGATGTATTCTGTTTCCAGGCGCTTCATAAGTTTTGCGTTGCCCGCAGCGATCTCTTTGCCGTCGACAGTGGCGATGACGCCGTTGCCGCTTATTTCCTGTATGTTTGAAATACGGGAGCGGTCGATCTCCTTTCCGTAAGCCTGCCGTATGCTTTTGCTTATGGGATGAGAGGAAGCGCTTTCGGCGAGAGCGGCGTATTCTATGAGCTCATCCTCATCTACAGTATTGTGGTGGATGGCGTTTACTTTAAATACACCCTGAGTCAGAGTACCTGTCTTGTCAAACACCACGATCTTAGTTTTCGAGAGTGTTTCAAGGTAGTTGGAGCCTTTTACAAGCACACCTGCATTGCTCGCACCTCCGATTCCGGCAAAAAATGAGAGTGGTATGCTTATGACCAGAGCGCATGGACAGCTTATTACGAGGAACGTTAAGGCTCTGTAGATCCATACATCCCATTCAGGAGAAAGCGACATACCGATCATTCGGATAAGAGGCGGTAGCAGTGCTAATGCGAGAGCTGCAAAGCAGACTGCCGGTGTATATATCCTTGCGAATTTTGATATAAAGTCTTCTGATTTTGATTTTCTTGAGCTGGCATTTTCAACCAGATCGAGTATTTTAGAGACCGTAGATTCACCAAAATTCTTAGTTGTTTTTATCTTTAATACCCCTGTCATATTTATACAGCCGCTGATGATCTCGTCTCCTCCGGCGACATCTCGCGGCAGACTTTCACCTGTGAGAGCGCTGGTGTTGAGAGTTGATTTTCCTTCGGTTACGATACCGTCGATGGGCACTTTCTCACCGGGCTGGACTACTATTATGCTTCCTGTCTCAACTTCGTCAGGATCGATTTTTTCCAGCTTTCCGTTGATCTCGATGTTGGCATAATCAGGACGTATATCCATCAGATCACTGATATTCCTGCGGCTTTTACCAACTGCGTAGCTTTGAAACCATTCTCCCACCTGGTAAAACAGCATAACTGCTATAGCTTCCGTATAATCTCCGCTTTTTTCGTATAGAGCGAGGGCTATCGCGCCTACAGTGGCTATGGCCATAAGGAAGTTTTCGTCGAACAGCTGACCGTTTTTTATGCCCTTGCCTGCTTTGATAAGGATATCGTATCCTATTATTATATACGGCACGATATAAGCGGCAAAACGAAGCCATCCTTGTACCGGGATGAAAGCGAGAGATATCAGCATTGCGGCTGACAGTATGATGCGGATCAGCGTTTTTTTCTGTTTTTTGTTCATGTCTGTTGTCCTTCAGTATATTGATCAAAGATATATTTCGCAGTCATCTTCAACTTTTTTGCAGTTTTTCAGAACCTGCTTCATAACGTCGGATGGGGTGTGCCCTTCTTCAAATTCTACGTTCATCTTCAATGTCATGAAATTCACCGTAGCATCCTTTACGCCGGGAGTGTTCTGAGCGGCGGTTTCCATTTTATTAGCGCAGTTTGCGCAGTCGACGTCTATTTTGTATGTTTTTTTCATGTTAAAGTCTCCTTTCAAAAACTTTGATTAAATACTTGCTTAATTGTTTAACTATATGATATGCTTGGTATGAGAAAAGGTCAATACATTGAAGGGATGTATTTCCGTTTGGGATAAAAGAGTTTCCGTTAGGGCAAAGTATAAGAGGAGGTTTTTAATGGAAAAGAAATCGCTGCCCCACGACCATGGACAGATAATAGAGAAAGAACCTGAGAGGATACCGGAAGAATCGGAATTCAATACGGTTTCAGATGTGTTTAAGCAATTGTGCGACGGAAGCCGTATAAGGATATTTTGGATCCTGTGTCACTATGAGGAGTGCGTGATAAATCTCGCAGCCCTTGTAGGCATGAGCAGTCCGGCTGTATCTCATCATCTTCGTCAGTTGAAGAGCAGCGGGCTGATAGTGAGCAGGAGAGAGGGGAAGGAAGTTTATTACAAGGCAGCTGATACTCAGCAGGTAGATCTTCTTCATCATATGATAGAAGATATGGTGGAAATTTCATGTCCTAAAGAGAGAAGTGCTCGTTGATTCGGAGGATAAAAGATGAATGAAAGACAGGAGATCTGTGGTGTGAAAAATCGACAGATAAAGCATTGTGAACAGCTTGAAGTATTTCCGGGGATCGAGATAGAGTTCGACTCATATGCTGGGGATTCAGTGCAGATACGCCATGAAGCCTTCGATTACGTTCTGGAAATAAATCACTGCCGTGAAGGCAGGATAGGATGGGAAATGAAATCAGGTGAAGCGGTGTATTTAGGCAAAGGAGATATATGTATACATTCTATGGATGTATGTTCTGTCTCGAATTTGACTCTGCCGCTCAAGGCATATGAAGGACTTACCATTTACATAGATCTGAAAGCGCTGGAAAAGAGCTGCCCGGATATTTTAAAAGAAGCAGGATTTGATGCGAAAGATATATACAGGAAATTCTGCGTTGGAGGCAATACAGTTGCTGTGCCGGCAAACAGCAGGATAGATACTGCTCTTACACCGCTATATGATGTCTCTGAAGAGATGTTTGTTCCTTATTGCAAACTGAAAACGCAGGAAGTATTGATGTTTCTTGTAGATATGGAGCCGGATAAGGAGGAAAATCTAACGAGATGTGTATCTGCGCAGGCGGAGCAGGTAAAGCAGATCCATGATTTTCTTGTGGAAAATGCAGATAAAAGATTTACGATAGAGGAGCTGTCGAGAAAGTATCTTATAAATACATCTTCGCTCAAATCGGTTTTCAAAATGATATACGGCATGCCGGTAGCGGCGTATATGAAGGATTATCGGATGAAAAAAGCGATGAAAATGCTCAGAGAAACGGATGACAGCGTGGCTGAGATAGCAGAACGCGTAGGATACGGCACTCAGGGAAAATTTACCAAGGCGTTCAAGGAAAGCGTAAAGGCTTTGCCCACAGAATACAGAAAAATGTACAGGAAACAATAAAAAACGGCGCTTCTTTAAAGAAACGCCGTCGTGTTTTTGTGTTATTTTTTCAGATGCTTTTTTATGAGATCTGCGAAGAGCTCTGCATCGGTATTCGAGGGGAATACCGCACGGGCGGAGGCGGGTTTCCCTCCTCCTTTACCGCCGTAGAAGGAAGCGTATTCCTTTACAAGGTGTCCGCAGTCCGGCTGCCCG
This sequence comes from uncultured Eubacterium sp., assembly GCA_900542385.1. Taxonomy (GTDB): domain Bacteria; phylum Bacillota; class Clostridia; order Peptostreptococcales; family Anaerovoracaceae; genus Lentihominibacter; species Lentihominibacter excrementavium. The sequence continues at coordinate 2,075 of UQNP01000044.1, read as the reverse complement.
CTTGATGCCAGCATATATGCGGAAGATTCGGGAGAATAAAGCATGATGAGCTTCTCGCATTTACCGGCATATTTTTTTGAGATATCAGCAAGATCATCTATTGTAAGATCCTGCGCGGTGTAGAGGATAACGGGATCCGCTGTGTTATCGATGATATTATCGATAGCGCTGCATTCGTTTTTTATGATAGATTTCTTAAGGGTATACAGTTTATCTTTCAGTTTTTTTATATTTTCCTCCCGGCTTTCTATTTTGGACGGCAGATCTTCGATGGAAGAAGAAAAGCAATTGGAAAGTCCGGTGAGCATATCGTGTTTGAAAATGTAGTCTGACATTGCCCTTCTGCCGGCATCGAAGTAGATCCTGAAGAGATTTTTGTATTTTTCTATCTTATATATCTTGATGAGTCCCACCTGTCCGGCAGTGGAAGGATGCGTACCGCAGCAGGCTACGCAGTCATCCAGAGCTTTGGGGTCGCCCACAGTTACTATGGATATATCTTCATCAAAAGCCAGGGCTTTACGCAGAGGGAGAGACTCGGCATCCTCTCGCCTGTCAAAGAAGGAGACTTTTACAGGACTATCCTTCCATATAGTTTCGTTGGCGCGAAGTTCGGCTTGGGCCGCCATTTCTCCGGTAAGTTCTCTGATACCGTCTTTGCCGGATTCAAAGCTTATATCGGCGGTCATATAATCCTTTCCCATATGAAAGCCGCGGTTGACGCCGCCGTACAGACTGTAAAACGCTCCTGAAAGGATATGCTCTCCCAGGTGGCGCTGCATGTTGTCAAATCTTCTGCCCCAGTCGATACGGCATTTTACGCCGCTTTTCTGTTTAAGTTGTGAGATGTTTTCGGCATCGGTGCAGATGACCGTGTGGAATATAAGACCGTTTTCTTCCTGAACATCGGTAACTTTCAGATCCTCTATGTATCCTGTATCACAGCTCTGTCCTCCTCCTTCAGGGAAAAAGGCGGTCCTGTCGAGTATTATCCTGAATGTATTTGTATTATCGGCAGAATTTTTGATTTCAAGTATATTCGCATCCCATTCTTTTATATATACGTCTGTCTGATATAATTTTAATGTTTTCATAGTTCCTGCTCCGTAAATAAACCATTGAATAAATAAAAGTTTATATATTTATATAAAAAAAGTCAAATGAAATACTATTAAAAAGGACGGAGTTGTTTTATAATGGAAAAAGAATAACTAATTTGCTGTAATATTTGGCGACTTGACCTCGTAAAATCCATAGAAGATATTTACGAGGTGTATGTATGAAAAATAAACTGCGCAATCTTTTGACCGTAGTGGCTGTAATAGCTTTTATCGGTGCAATACAGGGATATGACGGGCCGGGCTCTGTTATTACCGGTGCAGATAAGGGAGCTTGTGTAGTGCTCGATGCGGGGCATGGCGGTATCGACGGCGGAGCGGAAAGTTTTGGAGGAGTTTGTGAAAAAGATATAAACTTGTCTATAGCTAAAAAGCTGAAGCAACAGCTTGAAAAAGAAGGCGTCGCTGTGATAATGACAAGGACAACAGACGAAGGTCTCTATGAAAGGGACGCACATGGAGCAATAAGGACTCTTAAGACTTACGATATGAGAAAGCGCCGGGAGATAATAGATGATGCCGGAGCAGATCTGGCAGTGAGCATACATCTGAACAGCTTTACTCAGGATACTTCAGTCAGAGGCGCACAGGTATTTTATCCGGAATACGGAAGAGGAAACAGTGTGCAGGAGAGCAAAAAAGCTGCTGCGGGTATACAAAAAGATCTGAACGAATATATTAACGGAGAGAATCAGAGGTCGGAGCTTGCCAAGAGCGATGTGATACTGATGAGAGACGTGGTCTGTCCTACGATAATAGTGGAATGTGGCTTCCTTTCCAATGAAGATGAAGCATCAATGTTAAGAAAAAAATCGTATCAGGAAAAAATCGTTAAAGTTTTGAAAAAGAGCATATGTTCGTATTTGGGTGAGAAAACCTCTGAAAACGAGTAAAAACAGCATGTTTCAAAAATTTCCCAAGGGGTGAAATAAGAGACGAACAAACTGTGGATAAAAT
>UQNP01000043.1 GCA_900542385.1 uncultured Eubacterium sp. | reverse complement strand
AATATCGTCCACATATCCACCACAGCGCCGTAGAGGAAAAATGCCGCCGCACCTCCGAATATGACAAGCGCCCATTTCAGCAGTCTGCTTTCACCAAGCTTATCCGCACATCTGTGAAACAGCGCTCCCGCTATATATCCGGCTAATGCCATGCCTGCCATCTGCCACGGAGTCCACGGTCCCTGCCCGAAGAACATGTTCGATACAAATGCCGAAAGCGCTCCCGTCATGAATCCCGCTTCTTTTCCAAGGGCCGCTGCTGCGATAATAACTATGGCAAGCATAGGTTTGAAATTGGGCACCATGAAAAACGCCGCCCTTGCCGCAACAGCTGCGGCAGTCAGTACCGCCAGCAGCACGATCTCCCGTGCTTTAGGCTTTCTTCTCTCAAAATTCACTGCAAAAAAAGCCATCGAATACAATATCAGCATTACGCATACGATCATATATCGTTGATTGCCGATGAGCAGATATCCTGCCACAAGGGTCGCAGCAGCCGCTGCCATCAACAGGATGTCGCACAAAAGGGTTTTGATTTTTCTGTTTTCACTGCGGACATTTGCCTCATCACCTCTTCGGATCTCATTTACTGCGTCAACCTTTTCATTGTTTTTTATATTATCTTCTAAAAAACCTGACTGTTCTTCTTCAAAAGGTTTCGGATCGTTTTCCACGTCATCGATGTCAAAATCTGCTTCATCTTCATTGATCTCTATGAGCTTTATCACATCTTCAGACGTCACTGCATTTTCAAATACATTCCTCGACATCCTGTTGGCTGAGGTCGTATAAAAACTGTTCCCTGAAAAAAATCTTCTCGGAGCGTCTGACACGATGATATTTCCATTGAAAAACATTGCGCATCTGTCACCGTATCTGCTGCAGAATTCTATATCATGGGACACCATTATCACTGTTTTACCCATGTCGGTCAGCCTCTTCAATATCTCTGCGAACTGTTTTTTATACCTGCCGTCAAAACCTTTAGTGGGCTCATCGAGTATCAATATCTCCGGATCCTTAAGAAGCACTTTGGCAAGAGCCGCCTTCTGCTGTTCTCCTCCTGAAATATCGTAGGGATGACAATCAAGGAGCTTTTCTATCTCTGTGATCTCTGCCGTTTTTCTTATCTTTTTTTCTTTTTCTTCTGCTGTGGATTCATCAGCCGCAAGTGCTTCCAAAAGGTCTTTTTTTACAGAGTTTTCCACGAAAATGCTCTTGGGATTCTGCGGAAGCACCCCCATCAGTCCATTAAAAATTTCTTTTTTCCTGTAATCTGATAATTTTTTACCTTTAATTTTCACAGTTCCTCTGTACGGACTCTTTATCCCGCTTATTACCGATAGAGCCGTAGTCTTGCCTGCCCCGTTGCCTCCGACCATGCAGTAAAGCTCGCCTTCATTCACTTCAAGGGATAAACCCTTCAGCACATCTTCCGAATACCTGTCATATCTGAACCACACATCTTTTACTTCAACAACTTTTTTGCCCTGCGGATTTCTTTCTTTTTCAGGCAGAGATGTTGTATGCGGTTTTCTGTTTTCAAACATACCCTCAAGCCATGTTCTTCCCTCTCTTACATCTACAGGGCATGTCGACACTGTCTCTTTGCAGCGGATATATCTTTTTCTTTTATTATCTCCGCATACCTCGGCGTAGCATCTGACCGGCGCCGGCATAGCATCGAACATGGGATGTTTCATCCTTTCAAGAATCATACCTGTAGCCGCAGGCATGTCATCTGATATTATCCTGCCCTCATCCATCACTATCACTCTGTCTGAAACAGCCATAGCTTCCTCAAGCCGGTGTTCCGTCATTATTACAGTCGTTCCCAGCTCCCTGTTGATCTTTTTCAAAACCCCGATAAAGTCTTCCGCTGCTATGGCGTCCAGCTGACCCGTAGGCTCATCCAGTATTATCACTTCCGGCTGAAGAGTCATTACCGCAGCCAGATTCATGAGCTGTCTCTGCCCTCCCGAAAGCTGGTCGACATCTTTGTCAAACCATTGCTGTATACCGAAAAAGCTGGCGGTCTCAGCCGTCCTTAAGCGTATCTTTTTCGTATCCTCCCCCAGATTTTCAAGACCGAATGCAAGTTCATGCCATACCTTATCGGTAACAGTCTGAGCATAAGGGTCCTGAAGCACGTACCCTATCTTCGCAGCCTGAACGCAGGGATCTATTTCTTCTATACTGCATCCGCCAAACAGTATCCTTCCGCTTTTTTCTCCATTTGGCGCAAGCGCCGACTTCATATTTCGAAGCAGAGTACTTTTGCCGGAGCCTGATTCTCCGCATATGAGAACAAATTCCCCTTTACTTATCTTTATATTTATGTTCCTTATGGCAGGACTCTCCTTGCCCGGATATGTAAATGTCAGATCTTCGATCTCAAATATCTCCATACGATCGCCTCCTTGAATTCAACGATTGCCGGAAAAAAACACAGCAGAGCATACGCCGCGTACAGGATAATATCCGTATCCATAAACTCAGGCATGGAAATATCAGGATAAAATTCCACGCTGTAACGCCCGCTAATCGCCCCTGATATGAAGACTGCTGTTGCCAAAGCGATCACAAATACTGCGGCGGCATCTCTTTTATCAAAATCATATATTGCAAAACTTGAACGTTTTTTCGCTCCGTATCCTCTCGCCCTCATGGAATCTGCCGTATCTACGGAATTTTCCAGAGACCAGGAAAACATTATCGATGTTATCTTTATGCCATGTCTGACTTTTTCTGCCGCTCTTCCTTCTGTGACATCGCAGCCTATGCCTTTCTGTGCATTGGATATTTCTGCGATTTTCCCTTTGAAATCAGGCACAAACCGCATTACCATGGTTATTATCAGCGATATCGACGGCATTATCTTCCCGAACATATATGTAAACTTATCTCCCGTCATTATTTTCGTGAAGCATGAAAACCATAGGAGCATGGAGGATATCATGATCCCTGTGCAGATGCCGTACAGTGCGGCTTCCATCGTTATCCGGCTGTATTCAGTGTAAAAAATCACTGTCTCTCCTCTCGGATTTACGATAGCATTTATCACGGCTGCGAACAATATAAGCGGCAGGATAAAAAACAGTATGAATCTGACCGTTCTTTTCCCGTTGAGCATGTAAGCATACGTGCCCGCAGATATGAAGGATATTCCAAGCAGCACCGGATTCATCGTAAAAATTGATGAAATTATGACTATGCAGAAAAAAATAAAATTTATTGCAGGATGATATGTATCAAAGACGCTTCTTTTCATCATGTGCTCCTTCCATATTATGAGATTATGAGCGTACTCCGTCCAGCTTCTCCTCCCCCCCTCGGAGGAATTCACATCAATGTCAGTAACTTGTAACATAGTACCAGCGGATATTATCACCTGCGTTTACTTTATAGCTTCCACATCCCACATTCGGCGTGCTACCGTTCACCGAATATTTCCATCCGCTCTGAGGTCCTTTATCGAATTCGTAAAGACCGTTTATGCCTTTCACATATGAACTGGAGCCTGACACGCTTGCTCCTGAACGTTTGAGTATGCTGTAGACTGTATCTCCGCCCTGCAAGGTTATCGATTTGCCGCTGCAGTATCCGTCTATGCTTATATAACATACCTTTGCTGCCTGTGTCGTCTGAGCCGTGGTCTGAGTGGTCTGCTTCACCGTCTGCTTTGCTGCGGCGCCGGCTTTGCTTTCGGCTGCGCTCTTTTCTCCTTTCGCCTCGTACTTCTGACTGCCCTTTACGTTGCCCTTTTCATCGGTTTCATATATTACAGTCTCTCCGTTTTCATCAGTCCCCACGACGATGGTATTTCCATTTTCATCGGTGGCGGTTTCTGTGGACGCCTTATCTCCTGTATTCTGTTCGCTGCTGCACGATATCAATGTCACTGATATCATCACTGCTATCAGGATCAGAGATATTATTATCATCGTATTTTTTTCTTTGAACATTTTCTTTATTTTGGTCATTTTTCCATCCTTTCGACAGAGAATATACGCTGAAGCGCTGCGGTCTTTGCGTTTGCCTTTTTGCCCAAAGAGCCCGCAGGGCGATTTGCTGGCAAAACGGACAGCGCAAGGTGCCTTTTTGCCCAAAGAGCCCGCAGGGCGATTTGCTGGCAAAACGGACAGCGCAAGGTGCCTTTTTGCCCAAAGAGCCCGCAGGGCGATTTGCTGGCAAAACGGACAGCGCAGCATGCAAGCATGCACAGGTGACCTGCGCGCCAAATCATAGATTTGGGCAGGCATTTTCCACAGTAGACCCCCACGCGCTAAAGCGCTGCGGTCTTTGCGTTTGACCTGCGCGCCAAATCATAGATTTGGGCAGGTCATAAAAATAAGCGCCCTCATCTGAGAGCGCCCTATGTTATCGTACAGCAAACATAACTGTAAAAATATGCACAAAAAAGCCGCCGTCTCACCTCAGAAGACTAACGAATCAAGCTCACCAGGTCTACCGACTTAACCCTTACAAAAGCTGCATAATAATTTATCTGCACTTTATTCCTACTCAGACGTCTTCCCCAAGACTCTTACGTTCTCCAGTGACGCGCACTCACATTCCCGCACCAATCAATAATGATAATGCTGCTGAACGCTGTGCCAGTCCTTTCGTAGATAACACGGTTGCTGAGACACAGTGCCGGATTTTCACCGGCTTCCGATAATGTGTTTTGCTTAAAATTATTGAATTGTTAAGTTAAATTTATAATATGATAGCATGTTTTTCTTAGGAATGTCAATAAATGAAAAAAACTGCCGCTTAAGCTTAACTATATCAGTCGGCTCTACGGCAGTTATTTATTCTTTAATTTTCAAAAAATACAGAGCTTCCAAAGATTTTATCTCATTTAAAACTCTGCGCTCTTCGGTGTTCTCGGGAACGGTATCACATCTCTTATATTGCTCATACCTGTGATGTACATTATGATCCTTTCAAATCCGAGACCGTAGCCTGAATGTTTCACGCCTCCATATTTTCTCAGATCCATATACCACCAGTAATTGTCTTCGTTCATTCCCGTCTCTTTGATCCTTGCCTCAAGCACGTCGTAACGTTCTTCCCTCTGGCTGCCGCCTATTATCTCGCCTACGCCCGGTACCAGAAGGTCACACGCTGCAACAGTCTTATCATCATCGTTAAGTCTCATATAGAATGCTTTTATTTCCTTAGGATAGTCTGTAACGAACACAGGCTTTTTATATACCTTTTCCGTTATATATCTCTCGTGCTCCGTCTGAAGATCTATTCCCCATTTTACAGGATACTGGAATTTCTCTCCTGATTTTTCAAGGATTTCCACCGCTTCAGTGTATGTGATCCTTTCAAAATCGGAGTTCACTATATTATCAAGTCTTTCCATGAGACCTTTATCTACGAATTTTCCGAAAAACTCCATTTCTTCCGGAGCATTTTCAAGAACATAGCTTATGATATATTTTATCATATCCTCCGCTACATCCATGTTGTCCTTCAGATCCGCAAATGCCATCTCCGGCTCGATCATCCAGAACTCCGACGCGTGTCTTGCCGTATTGGAATTTTCCGCTCTGAAAGTCGGACCAAAGGTGTATACATCTTTAAAGGCAAGGGCGAATGTCTCTGCTTCAAGCTGTCCGCTCACCGTAAGTCCCGCTTCCTTGCCGAAAAAATCGTCGCTGTAATCCACATTTCCCTCTGCCGTCTTCGGAAGGTTTTCCATATCAAGAGTTGTTACTTTAAACATTTCTCCGGCGCCTTCACAGTCGCTGGCAGTAATTATAGGCGTATGCACATATACGAATCCTCTTTCCTGGAAAAATTTGTGTATGGCATATGCCGCAAGAGATCTCACCCTGAATACAGCTGAAAAAGTGTTGCTTCTCGGTCTTAAATGAGCGATCTCTCTCAGAAACTCCATGCTGTGTCTCTTTTTCTGAAGAGGATAATCAGCATCGGATGATGCTTCTATCTCTATGGTTTCCGCCTTTATTTCAAAGGGCTGCTTTGCCTGCGGAGTGAGCACGAAGGTTCCGGTCACATCGAGAGCCGCTGCGACAGGTGCTTTTGATATCTCACTGAAATTATCTATGAGCTCAGACTCATAGACCACCTGCACGGACTTGAAAAAAGTTCCGTCGTTCAGCTCTATGAATCCGAATTTATTTGAGCCTCTGTTTGTCCTTACCCATCCTCTGACGGATATTTTCTGTCCGTCGTATTTTTCGCTTTCTCTGAAAAGACTTTTTATTTCAACATATTTCATCTGATACACTTCTCCTGTTTAACTATTTGTCCAGAGGTTTCATTGTCGGGAACAGTATTATATCTCTTATTGTCGCTGAATCAGTAAGCAGCATGATGACTCTGTCTATACCGATTCCCAGACCTCCTGTAGGAGGAAGTCCTACTTCAAGAGCGTTTACAAAATCTTCATCCATAGGATGAGCTTCATCATCCGTACCCGCATCGAGCTCCGCCTGCTGTTTCTTGAATCTCTCATACTGATCTATAGGATCGTTGAGCTCGGAAAATGCGTTGCATATTTCCCAGCCGTTGACATATCCTTCAAACCTTCTGGTTATCCTTGGGTCCTCGGGGTCTCTCTTGGAAAGCGGTGATATATCCACCGGATGACCTGTTACAAATACCGGTCCATCCAGGTATCCCGGCACTTCCTCGCAGTACTCTTCAAACATCTCGGCGATTATCTTTCCCCGTGTCATATCCTTTACTTCTTCTTCATCCATTCCATAACCGACAGCCGCTTTTCTCGCTTCTTCATCCGTATCTATTTTGCGGAAATCAACTCCCGTGATTTCCTTTACCGCATCGGTCATATCCAGTCTTCTCCACGGAGGAGTAAGGTCGAAGGTCTTGCCCTGATACGTTATTACAGGACTTCCAGTTGCTGCTATCGCCGCCTGGGAAACCACCTGCTCTGTGACTTCCATCATATTCTCCATATTGCCGTAAGCCATATAACATTCCATGGAAGTAAATTCAGGGTTGTGGTTTCTGTCCATTCCTTCGTTTCTGAACATTTTGCCCATCTCGTAAACTCTGTCAAGACCTCCAACGATCAGTCTCTTGAGATAAAGCTCGTTTGAGATCCTCAGTTTCATGTCGAGATCCAGCGTATTGTGATGGGTTTCAAAAGGTCTGGCATTTGCGCCTCCTGCGATCACCGTCAGTATAGGAGTATCTACTTCAAGGAATCCGAACTGTTCCTCAAGCACTCTCTTTATCTCATGTATAATCTTAGCTCTGGCTATAAAAGTCTTTTTTACTTCCGGATTCACGATGAGATCCACATAACGCTGTCTGTATCTCAAATCAGTGTCTTTAAGGCCATGCCATTTGTCCGGAAGCACCTGCAGAGATTTGCTGAGAAGCACCATCTTCTCTACTTCAATAGTTATCTCACCGCGCTTTGTCTTGAATACTTTGCCTTCTATACCAAGTATATCGCCTATATCGTAGGTTTTGAACCAGTTGTATTCCTCTTCTCCCAGAACGTCTTTCTTGACATGGCACTGTATCCTGCCTTCTTTATCCTGTATATCTATAAAGGAAGCTTTGCCCATGCCGCGCTTTGCCATCATTCTTCCGGCTATGGAAACTTCTTTTCCGTCCATTGCATCGAAATCATTTTTGATGGATTCACTGTAAGCATCGACATCCCAGGTTTCATTCACAAATGGGTTTCTTCCTGCTTCCTGGAGTTTTTTGAGTTTTTCGCGTCTTATCTTTCTCTGCTCATTAAGATTTTCTTCCGTAAGCTCTTCTGTTCCTTCAGCGTTCTGCGCCGTCATCTTTTCTTCCGTACTCATCGTTCACCTCGTTGATCGTATTTATAAGTTTATCACCGTTCACAGTGCTTCCTGCTACTTATCAATGCTCAAAATCTCATAATTTATTATGCCGTCAGGTATTTCTACAGCAACCTTATCTCCCTTTTTATGTCCTATCAGTGTTTTTCCTACAGAAGAATCCGTTGAAATCTTACCGTTGAACGGATCTGACTCCGTTGCTCCTACTATGGAAAATGTTTCCTCTTCTCCCGAATCCAAATCCTTTACCGTAACTTTAAGGCCTACGCTTACAACATCCCCTTTGACATCTTCTTCCTGAACTATCTTTGCCTTGCGGATCATGGTTTCCAGCTTGTGGATTCTCTCTTCAAGCTCTGCCTGCTCGTTTTTCGCAGAATCGTACTCTGCGTTTTCCGATATGTCTCCGTAGGAAATGGCTTCTTTCAATCTCTCCGCCACTTCTGCTCTCCTTACGGATACCAGCTCTTCATGCTCTGCAACTATTTTGTCATAACCTTCTTTGGTCAATAACAATTCTTCGTTCATGTTCTCTGCCATGTTATAACTCTCCTTTCGACCTATTGTCGTATCGAATTATTATACTTTAAAACCCTCTTATTGTCAATGATTGCAACGGTTTATGGTGACATCAAAAAATAAAACGGTCTCCCTCGCATATGACATTATCTATCAGTAAGCGAAGAAGACCATTTTGTTTTATATCTGTTGTCAGATCTAATCTCTTATCTCCGTATAATCTTCGATGTATCTTTCATTTTCTTTGTATATATCTACACTACCGGATTTCTCAAAATTCCCATGCTGTATATAACACATCATCGTTTCCGTCGAATCACTTTCATCACATTCCATGCGTGAAAAGGCTCCCCATGAATTGTCGTTTCTTCCAAAGCTTTGTATCCTTTCAACAGGAATGTTGTATCCATTTAAGATCTCCTCAAAAGCTCTCATACCTTCTTCTGACCTCTGCGTTTCCATTTTTTCTCCCGCATTATCCGCAAATACATCGTATTCCGCAACCACATCACCGTTTGCAGTGCATACGAAACCATCGTAGTAATAAGTGAACAGCTCATCGCTCACAACAGGAGCTTCACTTATTTTGTAAAGATTCGTTTGTTCATAGACACTGCCGAGATGCAATCCTTCGCACCCTATTATCAGATAATACTCGTCTTCCACGCATTTTAAGAATACATCTATCTCCATTTCCGATACATATTCATCGGTGCATAAAATCTCTGTAAACTCATCTATCAGGACAACATTTTCACTCTCATTGTCATAATCATAGAGCGACATCTTAAGTTCAGCCATTGCGCTGTCTGTATAGCTTACCGTAACAAGCTCCGGCATGCCATCGCCGTCTGTATCACGCATCAGCGCACTTACAAGTCCCGTATCCATACTGCCTGCACTCACTCTGCCGCCGCTGTCGGCAAGTCCCTCTTCAGGGATTACAACTTCGTTTATGTAGTTGTTGTACTCTCCGTAAGCTGTAACTTCCTCTATTTTGTCTGAAATCTCACTGCTGCCTGTATTTTCCTCCGCTTCATGAAGTATGGATTTCGCTTCATCATAGCGCTGCTGTGATACATAGAAATCACAGATCTTCATATATGCCTCGCTTTTTTCAGGAGCTATTTCTATGGCTTCCAGATACGCGCTCTCGGCTTCAGCGAAATTCTCCTCTTCAAGATATTTATCAGCTACCTTTATCTTTGCTTCATATTCTCTGTTGACCTGATAGCTGTTGTAAAAAAACACACATGCGACAGCTGCCGCCAGCAGCAAAACCGCAGCAACAATAAACGCTGCGATTTTCTTTTTGCTGTGTGGATGATTCATGCCTTCCGTTGAGGCTTTAACGTGTTCTTTTCCTTCATCGCTGCTGTCCACCTCGAATTCCGACAAATCCGCTCCGCAGTATTTGCAGAATTTCATGCCGTCAGATATTTCTTTGCCGCAATTTGAACATATCATACTGTTTCTCCTGCTACTTAACTATTTCTAAAATCTCGAATAATTTAATCCGCTTTCCTGCATATATCGTCTATCTCAAATTTTCCATTTTGTATTTTTTCACGTGTTTCATCAATATCGTTATATTTTATTATCTTTTTTGCCAAACCGAAGTCAAAATTTTTAGCATCGGCTTCTACTTTTGTCGTTTCAGACTTAAAGTATACATCCCCGTCCTCACTCGTAACTTTCCATGTACCCCAATACTCAGCATCCCCCATAAAATCATGTGATTCCTTACAATAATAAGTACCGTCATCATAAAACTGAAGCGTTCTTTCAAATATGGCGCTCTCTTTTTCCTTCCACGTTCCCACTATATAGTTTCTGAGATATTCTGCAAATTCTTCTCCTGTTTTATCTCTGGATGTGATTTCTGACGTCTCATCGTATATATAACCGAGTTCATCTATCATCTCTTCGGCGGACATCAGAGCCTCGTTATTAAATCCTTCTACAGCTTTGCTTTCATCGTATATTTCAGCAAACTTACTCTCGTATTCACTTTCAGATACGCTCTTACCATTCCATTTGTAATCAAAGGTGCCACTGTTTTCTTCATCTTCATATTCTCCCATCGCGATGTCCTTCATCTCGCCGTCTACTATGCTGTAAATCTTATCATAGTAGTACCCCATATTGCCGTTGCCATTATTGAGCAGATTGCCTCTCTCTATATATGTAAATCCTCTTCGCCACAAATTCGTTGTTTTCGTTTCTCCGTCCGCGTAATTTACGATAACAACTCCTTCTGCCTCACTATTACTGACCTCAACCAGCTCGGGAATATCGTTATCATCAAGATATATCAAACAATATCCCCATGGGTTTTCTATTTCCGTTCCGTATTGAATGTATTCAATAAAAGCATCTCTCCAGTTTTCAGAAGAGATCGTATCCAGGTTTATATCCGTCTCACAGAAGTATTCTTCACCGTCATTTTCCCACTCAAGCCTGAGGCTGCATAATCCTTCCTGTATGTCATCAGGTAATGTTATGTATCCTGATTCCAGTAAACACTCCTGACCATTGATATATACTCTGCAATTGTCAGGTGTCCCCGTCGTCCCATCATCGTATGTAATTTCAGGGATCGGGATATACATATTGCCGTCCTCAACTGTATAATCACGCTCCACATCGGGCGTTTCAATACCCTCGGAATGCCTTATGTCTCCGGTGTCATACCCTGATTCACTGTCACTGTAATGCCTGTACAGCAGCACTCCCGCTATTACCGACAGAACAACGGCTGCCGCTACAATAATAAAAACGATTCGTCTGCCTTTATTTCCCTCCTGATTTTCAATTCCTGTTTTATTATAAATATCTGCGCCGCAGAATTTACAGAACCTCGACTTGTCAGAAATCACGCGGCCGCATTTTGGACATATCATACTTAATACTTCCCTTTCATATCTGTTTTTTTTGTCATGGCGACGGATAATATGAGCGCTGCTATAAAAGCAATAAACATTCCCCACCAGCCAAATCCATATTGAATCAAATCAATACCAAAACCATACTCATTTTGTATCGACATACTCATAAACATATTAGGTAATATACGCAAACATAAAACAATTACAAGTCCTGTTATTGATAACGATCTGCCAGCTTCTGGTGTCGGACTTAAAATCAATGCTATAGAAACAATCAAATGCACAATTAATCCAAAAATTACAAATACCATTCCAGCTGATCCATGCATTTCATTGCTCTGAAACAGCAATAATATCAATCCAAATGAACTTTCTGAATAAAAACCGTAATCTATTATAGGCAGAAAAAAACTGATCACCCCTATTGCCCCGCATATTTTAAATCCCCATATTTTAATAAATGAATTATTGTTAATACTATTTGCAATACTGTTAAAGGCACCTCTTTTTTCAATATGTATACTTCCCGCACCGGATTTGAAAGTATAATTGACTTCTTTATTACTACCCTTGCTGACAGGCTTCCCGCACTTATAGCAAAACTGCATTCCATCTGATATCTGCGCGCCGCAATATCTGCAAAATCCTCCGTCTTTCTTTTTTTCCTCTTTTTTTATTTCAATTTTATTTCCGCAATATTCACAGAATACGGAATCATCGTTAATCGTTTTCCCACATTTATTACATATCATAACTTTCACACAAAATCCTACTTGAAATATATTTAAGGATTTTCCTCCTCTCT
>UQNP01000042.1 GCA_900542385.1 uncultured Eubacterium sp. | reverse complement strand
AAAAATAAGAGGACTTATGTGCATAGCACCTTATGCAGATGATCCTGAAGATATAAAAGTATATTTTGAAGAAGTTAAAAAACAGTACGATCAGTTCTCTAAAATAGAACATGAAAGACTGGATTTTAAATATTTGTCGATGGGCATGTCTCACGACTTCGTTGCTGCTATTGAAGCCGGCTCGAATCTTGTAAGAGTGGGAAGTGCTATATTCGGTGCGCGAGATTACAGTAAGAAGTAGGAGGTAATCATGGGAGTTTTTTCTAAGTTTAAAGATATGATGGGATTTGAAGAATACGAAGAGGATGATATAGAAGTCGAGGAAGAGGAGGATTATAAGGGCAGCAGCGGCAGTTACTACGACAGAAAGCCTGTAGAGCCTAAGGCTCAGACAACATCACCTCGATATGATTCAAACGTGGTGCCCATGCAGAACAGAACTGTGAAAGCTATAACCAGCGCTTTCAAATTAGTGGTGATAGAACCCAAAGGATTTGAAGAATGTCCTAAGCTGGTGGACAGCCTCAAGAGCAGAAAACCTATAATAGTAAACCTTGAAAAACTTGAGAGCGACACGGGAAGAAAAATATTTGATTTTCTCGGAGGCGCTACCTACGCTTTGAACGGCAATGTTCAGAAAGTAGCGAACAATATATTCGTATTTGCTCCGGAAAACGTATCCATAACTGCTGACGGAGAGAACAAGCCGTATTCTTTCGGCAGAAACAGCGGAGATTCAAATCCGTGGAAATAAGGAGGTAGAAGGATGATAAAGCCTATAGACATTCAGGAGAAGGAATTCACTAAAGCTGTCAGAGGCTATAAAGAGGAAGAAGTAAATGAGTTTCTGGATGAGATAACGATCGATCTTGAAAGACTTTTGGAGGAACTAAGACAAACTAAAGAGGAAAATGCAAGACTTGTAGAAGAACTTGAAAGACATAGGAACTCTGAAGGTACTGTGCTCGAAACACTGGAAGCGGCAAAAGGTCTTATGGCTGATATATCAGCGAGTGCTGAGAAGAGAGCTGAGATCCTGCTTAAAAACGCTGAATTAGATGCACAGCTTATGCAGAAGGAAGCGAAAGATATGGCGGAGAAGATAGCTGAAGAAAATGAAGCTATGAAAAACCGTTTCATTGATTTCAGGACTAAGTACAAGAAGCTGCTTCAGTCTGAGCTTCAGAGATTTGAATCTTTGAGCGGAGAGATGTTCCCGGAGCTTGGAGTTGATGATTTTGACGACTTGCCGGAAGCGACAGAGAAGAAAGA
The DNA here is from genome assembly GCA_900542385.1 of uncultured Eubacterium sp. Taxonomy (GTDB): domain Bacteria; phylum Bacillota; class Clostridia; order Peptostreptococcales; family Anaerovoracaceae; genus Lentihominibacter; species Lentihominibacter excrementavium. Next base: position 10,833 of record UQNP01000042.1, on the reverse strand, counting down.
GGATGTCAGATCGGACGTAAAATCATCCCGACCTGTCAGCGGGACTTACGGATACTCTAAAAATAACAGAGGAGCCGATATGCAGAAAACAATGAGAAATGTAAAATACTAAAGGAGGCGGGGCATCCCGCCCCTGTTTTTAATATGGCATATTATCTTATTATCATAGCTGTGATTATTTTTGACAGGATAGTGAAACATATCGTATCGTCGCAGATGATTGTAGGAGAAACCATACCGGTGATAGAAGATATGTTTCATATAACATATGTGCAAAACAGAGGTGCGGCTTTCAGCATCATGGAGGGGCAGTGGATCTTTATTATTCTTATTCCGGCTGTTTTGATGGCAGCTATCCTGGTTGTTTTATTTATAATGAGAAAAAAATGGGACCCTTTGATGAGATCGTCACTGGCGTTTATATGCGGCGGAGGTATAGGCAATTTACTTGACCGGATCTCTCAGGGATATGTGGTCGACATGTTTGATTTCAGGGTGTTTCCGGTATTCAATATTGCGGATATTTTCATATGTGCAGGCTGCGGTCTGCTGATTTTAAGTGTATGGCTGTCTGAAAGAAAGAGTGTGAAAAACGATGTGCAGTGAAATACAGATAAAGCAGATTACGGTAAATGAAGAAATGGAAGGGAGGCGTCTGGATCAGGTCCTGGCGGCTGAATTTGAAGACATGTCCAGAAGCTTTATACAGAAACTGTTCGAAGCCGGCAAAGTGACACTCAACGGCAAAGTATGCGGCAAAAAAGAGAAAGCTGAGACAGGCGATGAAGTCAGCATAGAGATACCGGAGCCTAAGAAGGTGGAAATAAAAGCTGAAAATATACCGGTGGATATTGTTTATGAGGATGACGATGTTTTGGTCGTGGATAAGCCCGCCGGTATGGTGGTACACCCGGCTCCGGGGAACTATACGGGAACTTTGGTAAATGCTCTTATGTATGTTTGCGGAGAAAAGCTTTCTACGATAAACGGAGTGGTAAGACCTGGGATAGTCCACAGGATAGATAAAGATACCAGCGGACTTCTGATGGTAGCAAAAAATGATAAGGCGCACCTTTCTCTTTCGGAACAGCTCGAAAAGCATACTATTACCAGAAGATACAAAGCTATAGTATACAATAATATCAAAGAAGACGAAGGGACTATAGATAAACCCATTGGAAGAGATCCGTATAATCGACTGAGAAATGCGGTGGTCTATGAACATTCTAAAAATGCAGTAACGCATTACCGCGTGATAGAACGCTTCGGCAGGTACACTCTGATAGAAGCGAGGCTTGAGACGGGAAGGACCCATCAGATAAGAGTTCATATGGCATACATCAAACATCCTCTTTTAGGAGATGAATTGTACGGACCGCATAAAAACAAGGCCGGCGCTTCAAGGCAGATGCTTCACGCGGGAGTGCTGGGATTCGTACATCCGTCATCGGGAGAATATATGGAATTTGAAAGTCCTCTTCCGGAAGATTTTATCAAAGTGACTGAACGTTTGAGAAACGGAGTGAAATAGGAGAAAATCATATGGCAAAGATCACATTTAAGCCCGGTACTATGCTAAACCCCGTTCCTGCGGTGATGGTGTCCTGCGGAGAAAAGGGCAATAACAATATAATAACGATAGCCTGGACAGGTATAATAAATTCAGATCCGCCTATAACTTATATCTCAGTAAGAAAAGAGAGGTATTCTCACGATATAATAGAGAGAAGCGGCGAATTTGTGATAAACCTTACAACTCAGAAGCTTGCATTTGCAGCTGATTTCTGCGGAGTGAGATCGGGAAGAGATATAGATAAATTCGAAGCTCAGAAACTTACGGCATTAAAAAGCCGTGTAGTAAGCTGCCCGTCTATAGAAGAGTCGCCGGTGAATATAGAATGTAAGGTTTTGGAAATGAAGGAATTCCCTACACACGATATGTTCATTGCAGAGATAGTGAGCGTCAGTGTGGACGATTCGCTGATGGACGAAAGCGGCAAGCTGTGTCTTGAGAATGCAGATCTTGTCGCATACAGTCATGGTCAGTATATGGCAATGTACAGAAAACCCATAGGGAGATTCGGATATTCGGTCATGAAGCCGAAGACGAAAAAACGCCTTGCGGAACAACGAAAAAAACACAACTCCGCAAACAGGAACAGACGAAGAAAGTAAACTGCGGCATCAGCGGTTTATACGCACTTGACCGCTTGTATGTGGATCCGGCTTTAAAGCTCGAAGGCAGTCTTCACATACGTGGCCCTTTTTAAAAGCATGCATATCGTATCGGGAACAACCGCATAACGTGCAAACCTTTTTCATAAGTGCCGCCTCCTTTTCAAAGAATCGGTAGTAACGTATCTCCGCCTGTTTTTATATAGGGAGTTGTGTAATAATTACTTTAAATGATAGGGTGGCCTGTATCAAGTACAATAGGATTTAATGTAATAAAATGTGGAGTTGATGTAATATTTATGTACGATAATTTTGTTTTACGCAGGTTTGAAGATGGAAAAATAGAAGGATATTCGTGGAGTGTTGAAGATCCGGGTAAAGTAGTATGTATAGTACACGGAATAGGCGAGTACGGTGGAAGATTTGACAGAGTCGCAGAAGCCTTTCGAAGATGCGGTATAGCTGTGCTGTCAATAGATTTGAGGGGACATGGAAATTCTGCGGGCAAAAAGGGCGATTGCGCTCCGCGCAAAGATGTTTTAGATGATATAACCGAACTGATAAAATATGCAGGAAAACTTTATTGCGGAAGCGATATAGTGCTGTACGGTCACAGCATGGGAGGCAATATCGTTCTCGATTACAGGTGCCGCGGCGAACTCAGAGGAGATGTAAGCGGTTATATAGTGACTGCACCGTGGATAAGGCTTGTAAGGCCTGTACCGAAGATACTGTACAGAGCAGTGAAGGCTGCGTCGGGTATAATACCGACTTTTATAATAAGCTCAGAAGTGAACGAGAAATATTTAGGCAATCCTGAAAGCGTAAAACCGTATCATGACAATCCCATGGTACATAATAAAATATCTCTCAGGTGTGCAGTAGATGGATATGAAACGGGAATGGCGCTTGAAAAGGGAGACTCGGTGAGCGATGAAAAAACGGGCAGGATACCTTTGCTTTTGATGCATGGAGATAAAGACAGGATATGCAATATTGAGGGAAGCCGTATAATTGCTGAACGAATGGAGAAAAGCGGAGAAAATATAGAATATGTGGAATGGAAAGAGCTTTTTCATGAAATACATAACGGAGGAGAGAAAAGCAACGGCGATGAAGTTATAGAAAAAGCTGTCAAATGGACAGAAATGCTTTGAAAATGATTTAAAAAGACGGACATATATCCGTCTTTTTTCATTTTTTCTTTTCGTTTGAATCCGGGATCTTTGGGTTTACGTAAAGGGTCTTGTTGTGCGTGAATATTACCATGCCGAAACGGGCTTTAGATGGTTTTTTAACGTATCTTGCCTTAGTATAATCGACAGGTACATTTTCTGAGTCCTTTGCTTTGCTGTGGAAGGCAGCGATTGAAGCGGCTTCGGTCAGGTCGGATTCGGAAGGCTCTTCTCCCTCTGTGAACAGTATGACGTGGGATCCGGGGATGTCTTTCGTATGAAGCCATATATCGGAATTTGATGCTTTTTTCAGCGTCAGCCAGTCATTTTCTTTATTGTTCCTGCCTACGAGTATCTTCTTTCCGGAAGAAGACTCATATGAAAATGGTTTTGGTTTTGATGATTTGGCAGGATGTTTTTTTGTATTTCTGTATTTTATGAAGCCTCCATCCGTCAGTTCCTGTTTTATCGCTTCCAGCTCTTCTGAAGATGATGCCATTTTTATAAATTCCGATACCGATTCAAGGTACTCAGTTTCCCGTGATACTTCTTCGAGCTGTATTTTTTTCTCTTTCAGCGCGGTTTTGGATTTTCCGTATTTTTTATAATATATCTGAGCGTTTTTTGATGGGGAAAATCTCGGATCCAGAGGTATGTTCATCTCAGAGCCGTCATAATAATTTGTGAGGATCGCATTGCTTGCCCCGGGTCTTATATTGTGAATGTTGGCTGTTATCAGCTCTCCATATATCCTGTATTTTTCAGAGTTTTCGGCGTTGAGCAGGTCTTCCTTCAGTTTCTGGGATTTTAGCAGGAGTTTATCGAGTGATGCGTTGACTGTACGCAGAAGATTCGATGACTGCTGTTTTAATATATTAGAAGATTCCCTATGTGAAAAATAGTACCCGGCAGCTTCACTCACAGTGTCGAAATGAATGACATCGAAGGCACCTTGGCACCTGTAAAGAGGCGTTATATGAAAATCTTCCGGCTTTCCGTGTTCGTTAGTGTAGACGATGGGAGTGCAGTTTTTTGATCTCACTGAATCGATGATGCGGCGAAGCGCATCGTATGATTTGTCGGCATCCGAATCGGATGATCCTTGAGTGCAGCCTGCTTCCGCTATGGTTTCAGCAAGGGCAGGGGACAGACCTTGTACCTCTGAAAGCAGTGCGCGTGAAGGCTGAGAGCTTTCTGAAAAAATACGGGCAAAATCATTTCGGCTCGTTTCTGTAAAAGGTGTTTTATGCTGAGTGGGCGGATATTCGTAGGTTTTGCCCGGCAGTATCTGTCTGGCTCGGTTGACATCGATGGATATGTGCTTGATGCTGTCTATTATTTTATTGTCTTTCATATCGACTAAGACCGCATTGCTGTGCTTTCCCATTATCTCTATTATAAGTTTTCTGTTTAATGAGAAGCCGAGTTCGTCAGCGGTCTCGATTAGGATCTCTATTATTCGGTCGTTTTCGTATTGCTTGATGTCGGTTATCCTTCCTGCTCCCAGATGTTTTCGTAAAACCATGCAGAATGGCGGCGGTGATGCAGGATTGTCAGGAGATCTATCCACGAGATAAACGGCAGAGTGGCTGCCGCTTACGGATACCAGCAGTTTTTTGCCCCCCTGTTTTGTGTGTATATTAAATAAAAGCTGTTCCGGCTGCGGCTGATATATTTTTTCTATTTTGCCGAGCCTCAAAGCTTCGTTTAATTCCTTTGTCATTGCAAAAGTGACCATACCGTCAAAAGACATTGAAACTTTCCTCCGGATAATTGTTATGATATAATTAACTATATTATCATAAAAAGAACAGGATGAGTGAAAAAGATGATAAAAAGTATGACAGGATTCGGACGCGGTGAATACTCCGATGGGAAGCGCATAGTCACTGCGGAGATAAAAAGCGTAAATCACAGATATATGGATATAAACGTAAAAATGCCGAAGAGATATTCTTTTGCAGAGGAAAGTATAAAATCCATAGTGAAGGAGAAACTCAAAAGGGGAAAAGCAGAGATTTCTATAATAATCGAGAACCTTTCTGAAGATGATGTTACTGTAAAGCTCAGTTCATCAGTTGCAGGTCAGTATATAGAAAATCTGAGAGACCTCAAGGATACATATTCTCTGGAAGGCGATGTGGATCTTAAGCTGATCGCTTCAATGCCTGATGTGCTCAGGGCTGTTCCCGATGTAGAAAATGAAGACGCCGCAGAGGAAGCGATAAAACAGGCAGTATCTGCAGCTGCCGGCAATTTGGAAGAGATGAGGGCAATAGAAGGCAGGAAATTGTCTGAAGATCTTATTATGAGAGGAAGACTCGTAAGAGATATAGTTAAAAAAATAGACAAAAGAGCGCCTGCAGTGGCAAAAGAGTACACGGACAGGCTGAGAAGCAGGATCGCAGAGTTGATAGGCGACGCGGCACAGATACCTGAGGAACGTATACTCATGGAGGCAGCGGTGTTTGCGGACAAGGCAAATATAACGGAGGAAATAGTAAGACTGGACAGTCATATGGCGCAGCTTGAAAAGATATTGTGCTCAGGTGAAGAGCCTTCGGGAAAGAAGCTGGATTTTCTTGTGCAGGAAATGAATAGGGAAGCCAATACCATAGGCTCAAAGGCTAACGATATGGAAATAACATCACTTATGCTTGAAGCGAAAAGCGAGATCGAAAAGATAAGGGAACAAGTGCAAAATATAGAATAGAATATTTTTATCTTGAAGGTATGATCAAACAGTGGTATAATATTTGTTCAGAACAAGTTAGGGCATCAAGATTTCCAGGAGAAAACGTATGACTAAAGGTAAGCTGTTTGTTGTTTCGGGACCGTCCGGAGCAGGTAAAGGGACTATTTGCAAGGAAATTCTGGATCAGGAAAGAAATATAGAAATGTCTGTATCCATGACGACCAGATCACCGAGAAAAGGCGAGATAGATAAAGTCCATTATCATTTCGTAGACAGGGAATCTTTTGAAAAACTCATAGAAGAAGACGGCTTTATGGAGTATGCGGATGTTTACGGAAATTTTTACGGAACTCCAAAGAGAAAGGTTTTGGAGTGGATAAATGCCGGTATAGATGTTATTCTTGAGATAGATGTACAGGGAGCGATGCAGATAAAAAAGAATTATCCTGAGGGAGTGTTTATATTTATTCTTCCGCCCTCTCTTACAGAGCTCAAGAACAGGATCAAAGGCAGAGGCTCAGAAACAGAAGAGACCATGGCGAGAAGACTTGGCGAGGCTTTGAATGAAATACGCTGCATAGATAAGTACGATTACAGAGTGATAAATGAGGAACTTGATGTGGCGATAGACAGAGTAAGAGCGATAATAACGGCGGAGCAGTGTAAGATAAACGATGAGGAAGTTAAGCGCATAGTCGATAAATATGAGGAGGTTTTATAATGTTATATCCATCTATAAATGAGATAAGAAAAAAAGCTGACAGCAGATATACGCTGGTGATACTTGCAGCGAAAAGAGCGAGAGATATCATAGACGGTATGCCTAAGCTTACAGAGGCAGATGTGGAAAAACCTGTATCGATCGCAGCGAATGAAATAGCAGAGAACCTTATAACCTACAGAGAAACTGTATAAGTTTATCATCGGCTGACAAATAAAAAAATCCAAGTAGACGGAATTTCCCCTTCCATAATGGCAGAAGTCTGCCATTATGGAAGGGGATCTTTAGTTATGGAAAAGTTTGCAGTGAAAACTAAAAACAAGGTGTATGTCGTAAAATTTAAGGATGTAGTGTTTTTTGAAAAAGATCTCAGGAAAATAATAATTCATATGAAGACCGGAAACATAGAATTTTACGGCAGATTCACAGAGCTTAAACCGCATCTGGACGAAAGATTTTTATACTGTCACAGAAGCTATATAATAAACATGGATGAAATAATAGTTATGGGTGACGGGAAAATATATGTGAGCAGCAATGACTGTATTTTTTTCGGCAGAGAAACCTACAGAAAAGCGAGAAAAAAATTTTTAAGGTATCTGTCAAAAAAATTTGGTAAAATCATATAAAAACGTTGTAATTTCAAACATTGTGTAGTATATTAATAAATGTCGTCCACATAAGTGGATGTATTTTATAAGTTTACACACCGGAGGTGAGAAAGCCGGTGCCGGTCCGGATATCAGACGGGTTGCTTTCGAAAATGCCGCGGTGGAAGGACAAAACCGAAAGGAGAAAAAGAATGTCAGTAATTTCAATGAAGCAGTTGCTTGAAGCAGGTGTGCACTTCGGACACCAGACAAGAAGATGGAACCCTAAGATGGCTCCTTACATTTTTACGGAAAGAAACGGTATATATATCATAGACCTGCAGAAGACCGTAAAGAAAATCGATGAAGCTTATGAATTTGTTAAGGAAGTTGCAGCGAGCGGAAAACCTATACTTTTCGTAGGTACAAAGAAGCAGGCGCAGGCAGCTATCTATGATGAAGCTAAGAGATGCGACATGTTCTACGTAAACCAGAGATGGCTCGGAGGCATGCTCACAAATTATAAGACTATATCAGGCAGAATCAGAAGACTTAATGAAATAAAAACTATGGAAGAAGACGGAACCTTCGATAAGCTTTCCAAGAAAGAAGTAATAAAATTAAGACATGAAATGGATAAGCTTGAGAAATTCCTCGGCGGAATAAAAGACATGAAGGGAATGCCGGGAGCTATATTCATAGTTGACCCTAAAAAGGAAAGGATCGCTGTTAAAGAGGCGAGAATCCTTGGAATTCCTATTATCGGTGTGGTTGACACAAACTGTGACCCTGATGATGTAGATTATATCATCCCTGCAAACGATGATGCTATCAGAGCTGTAAAGCTTATATCAGGCTGCATGGCAGATGCGGTAATAGAAGCAAAGCAGGGTGAAAGCTTTGATGACAGCGAAGCGGAAGCTTCAGAAGAAGCTGATGCAGAGACAGCCGAAGAGGCTGCTGCGGAAAAAGCTGAAAAGGATGCAGACGAGGAATAATAAAAGGATTACTAAGGAGGAAAAGTCAAATGGCTGTAACAGCACAGATGGTAAAAGAGCTGCGTGAAATGACAGGCGCAGGCATGATGGATTGCAAAAAAGCTCTCGTTGAATCAGACGGAGATATGGATAAGGCTGTTGAAATACTTAGAGAAAAAGGTCTTTCAAAGGCAGCGAAAAAAGCCGGAAGAGTTGCTGCAATGGGTCTTGTAAAGACTGCTTTTGCGGCAGACGGCAGCGCAGCAGCGATCGTTGAAGTTAATTCTGAAACAGACTTTGTTGCAAAGAACGAAGAGTTTGTAAACTTCGTTGATACTCTCGCTGAAATGGCTCTTAATAACGATGCGGCAGACATGGATGCTTTCATGGCGCTTCCTTATGGTGATGAAGGAACTGTGCAGGAGGTTCTCACTAACAAGATTGCTACTATAGGTGAAAACCTCAGCATCAGAAGATTTGAAAAGCTGGCTGATCCAGGCGTTGTTTATACAGGATATATACACGGCAACGGAAGCATCGGTGTAATAGTAGGTCTTAAGACAGATGCGTCTGTGGATGAAGTAGCTGTAGCAGGTAAAGATGTGGCAATGCAGATTGCTTCAATGAATCCTAAGTTCCTGGATGAAAGTCAGGTCGATCCTGAATGGCTCGAATCGGAAAAAGAGATCGCAAGACAGCAGCTGCTCAACGAAGGAAAGCCTGAGAAGATGCTCGACAAGATCATACCGGGTAAAGTAAAGGCTATCTATAAAGAAGTATGCCTCGTAGATCAGAAATTTGTTAAAAACGGAGATCTCAGCGTAAAGCAGTATGTTGACAGCGTCGCAAAAGAAATCGGAAAACCGATCGAGATCGCATCCATGACGAGATATGAAGTCGGAGAAGGAATCGAAAAGAAAGAAGAAGATTTCGCAGCAGAAGTAGCAGCTCAGATGAAAAAATAAAGAGTGCTGTTTTATGAAAATCGATGAATGAAAAGGAATATGCCCGCAGGAAACTGCGGGCTTTTTCACAGAAAATTTCATGAGATCGCAGCGGAGGGAATATGGACGTTAAGATCGTACGGCTTCATAGTGCCGTGAAAGTGATAGGTGCTGTCGGTATCATAACAGCGCTGATAGTGACAGCAGTAAGCGTTATAACCGGGGAATTGGGATTCATAGCGGTGGCTCTGATATTTGCAGTATTGGGAGGTATGCTGTTTCTCGCATATAAAAGGCAGTATATCGTATTTGCCGAAGAGGAAATAATCGCAGCCTATATACTCAGGAAAAAAGTACATATTTCATATGAGGATATCGGCTGCATCATACTGGCAGATATGGCAAACAGAACCTGTTTTAATATTGCCGATAAAAATTACAGATGTCTTCTCGCTGTAGACTCGATGATGAGCGCCGGATTTTTGGAAGCGTTTTTTGAATCTCCTGCTGCCGATACAGATATCATCGATATTGGGGAATTTATAGAGGAAGGCAAAGATATAACACCTTATATAAACGCTCTGACCCGAGCGCAGCTCAGTTATTACAGGAAGATCGCAGGTATAGATAATGCGATCGATGAGTTTTATGATCTCAATACGGATACAGATATAGAAAAATCCAGAAAATTACTGAAAGCAGTAGGATGGATCCTTATAGGAGCTGATGTTCTGGCCTTTATTATAGGCGGGATACCTATGATAATTATCTATATAACGGCCGCTGTAGTACCTTATTGTATATATGTAAAATATTATCCGTATGTATTTTTTGAAACCGTTAGCAAGAAGGTCGAGGAAAAGCTTTTGCGAATACCTTTCTGCGGAGCTCTTATTGCACTGATAATTTTACTTATGATATCGGGAATGTATAATTACGATTTTTCTGATATTTTGATATTTACAGCGATCATCGCGGCAATTCTGTTGACTCCTTTTGTGATCAAATCAGTAAAGCTTGGGCAAAAACAACGGTTGGCAAGAAAATTGTCTGTCGCGGCAGCAGTGCTTTTTATTTCATTTTCCATCGCTTTTCCGGTAAATTTCGTGCTTACTTTCGATGTGGAGGGTCATGATGAAATCGTTATAACTGACAAGACTCATAATTCCGGGAAAAACGAGGATTGGTACGTATGGGCTGAATGGAAAGGCGAGAAATCTCAATTTACAGTTACTGAAAGCGAGTATGAACAGATCAGGATAAACGATGATATGCGCGTATGTATAAGAAAAAGTGTTTTCGGATTTGAGTACTGGACAGTTCATAAATAGAAAAACATAAAAAGCAGATAACATAATGTTAACGGAAAGAAGAACAGCCTGCAATTTTGCAGGCTGTTTTATAATTGTGCTGCAGCGGTTGTAAAAAACACTTGAATTTGAGATAATTACATATCTGTAACTTTTATTACTGATGTTTGACAGCATAAATAATAATGGTCTGCAGTTTATTTTCAACGATTTAATCAGATCGGAAGAGCACACGTCTGAACTCCA